>JAADIW010000034.1:866-10062 GCA_013151115.1 Caldisericota bacterium | reverse complement strand
GGCCCCCGATTTCGGGGAGCCAGAGGTGCACCCCACCGCCGGGGTCGTGGCAGTGGGGGCACGGGAGTTCCTCATCGCCTACAACGTTTACCTGGGCACCGACGATGTGCGCATCGCCAAGGCCGTCGCCAGGGCGGTGCGGGGATCCTCGGGGGGGCTGCGGTACGTGAAGGCCCTGGGGTTCGAGATAAAGGAGCGGGGCCTGGTCCAGGTCTCCATGAACCTCACCGACTACAAGAAGACCCCTATCCCCCGGGTACTGGAGCTCATCCGGCGCGAGGCGGCCCGTTACGGGGTGGCGGTGGTGGAGACGGAGATCGTGGGCCTGGTGCCCCAGGCGGCCCTGGACCAGGTGGTGGAGTACTACCTCCAACTCCGCGGGTTCCACGAGGGGATGGTGTTCGAACGCCGCCTTCGCGCGGCCTTAGAGGAGTGAACTGGCCCTACCCGTACCGCTCCGTCGCGATCCTGGGGCTCGGGCGGACCGGTCGGGCCCTGGTGGAGGTACTCTCCGACCTCGGCCTCGATCTCTTCCTCTCGGAGGCACGCGCCCTCTCCCCCGAGGAGCGGGGGTTCCTGCGGGATCACGGGATCGAGTGGGAGGAAGGGGGGCATTCCGCGGCGGTCCTGCGGCGTGAGCTGATCATCCCGAGCCCAGGCGTCCCATCCCACGAGCCCGTCCTCCGCGAGGCGGTCCGGCGGGGGATCCCGGTGCTCTCCGAGGTCGAGGTGGCCTGGAGGTTGGCACGACCGGGGCGGGTGATCGCCGTCACCGGGACGAACGGCAAATCCACCACCGTCGCCCTCGTGGGGAGGATCCTCGCCGCGGCGGGGCTCGACCCGGTGGTAGCGGGAAACATCGGCACGCCCGCCATCGCCGTCGTCCGGGGGACGGGCGATCGCCCGTGGGTGCTCGAGGTGAGCTCGTACCAGCTCGAGTGGACGGAGGGGTTCCGCCCCGACGTGGCCGTTTTCCTCAACTTCTCTCCCGACCACCTGGACCACCACGGGTCCCTGGGCGCGTACTTCGCCGCCAAGGCCAGGATCCTCCGCAACCAGCGGCCGGGCGATGCCGCGGTCCTCTCCCGGGAGGTCCACGCACGCGTCGCTCCCCGCGCCGAGACGGTCCTCTACGAGGACGTCCCGTTGCCGCCGGGCTGGGGAAAGGGGGTCCCGGAACACCTCCGGCTGGACCTCAAGGCCGCCTTCGCCGCCGCCACCGCCCTCCTGCCCGAACTCGTTTCCTCCCCACCCCCGTACCGGGAGGTAGAGAAGGCCCTCATCCAACCACATCGCATGGAGTATGTGGGCGAGATCGGGCAAATCCCTTTTATCGACGATTCCAAGGCCACCAACGCCCACGCCACCGCCGCGGCGCTCCGGGCGGTGCCGCGGAGATGCGTCCTCCTGCTCGGGGGGCGCCACAAGGGCGGGGGATACGAGATCCTGGAAGCCCCCATCCGAGAGAAGGCCCGACTGTGCGTCCTTTTCGGCGAATCCCGGGGCTTCTTCGCGGGCCTCCTCTCCCGATGGGGGATCCCCTTCGAGATGGCCGGTTCCCCCGAGGAGTGCCTCGAGACGGCCTACCGGGTCGCCCGACCGGGGGATTGGGTCCTCCTCTCCCCCGCCTGTGCTTCCTTCGACCAATTCCGAGATTACGCCCATCGGGGGCGGGTCTTCCGGGAGGCCTTCCGGGCCCTCTCCCGCCGCTCGGGGCGGATGTCCCCGGCGTAACGGACACGTCTCACCTCGACGTCTCCCTTTTCGACCATCGCGGGGGGGCAGGTTTCGTTTCCGATTGTGGAACTTTGCCCCACACTTCGGCCGCGGGCTCTCATGGTGGGAAAGATCGAAGGCCGCCTCCTTTTGGTGACGATCGCGCTCCTCGTCGCGGGATTGATCTTCGTGTACTCGGCGAGCTTCCCGTTGGCGCTGCGGCTCACCGGCGATGAGACGGGCTATCTCAAGCGCCAGCTCGTCGGCTGTCTCATAGGCGGGCTCCTCCTCCTCGCGTTTTGGCTGGGCGACTATTGGTTGTGGACAAGGCTTTCGCCGCTGCTCCTCGCGGGGGTCTTCGGGGGACTGGTGCTCACACAGCTCCCGGGGATCGGGGTGGGGGGAAGGTGGATTTCCCTCGGCCCCCTTTCCCTGCAGCCCTCGGAGTTCGGGAAGATCGCGCTGCTCATGTATCTCGCGCGATCCCTCCTGGAAGGGGACCCGGGGGATCTCCGTCGGGGGGTCCTGCCACACCTCGCCCTCCTCGGGGCATTCGGGATCCTCCTCCTCGCGCAGCCCGATTTCGGGATGTTCCTCCTCTACGCCGCACTCACCTTCTTCATGCTGTGGGTGGCCGGCGCCCGGCCCCGTCACCTCCTCGGGGCGGCGGCCGCGGGGCTCCCCGCGTTGGGCGTCGCCCTGGTGTTGGCGCCCTACCGACTGGGGAGGATCCTCGCGTTCCTGGATCCCGCGAGCTTCCGTCATAGCTACGGATACCAGGTGTACCAATCCCTCCTCGCCCTCGGCTCGGGGGGCGTCTTCGGCCGGGGGCTAGGCGCTTCGCGGGCCAAGCTCTTCTACCTCCCCTCGGCACACAACGACTTCATCTTCGCGGTGGTGGGGGAGGAGGCCGGGCTGCTCGGGGCCCTGGCCTTGATCCTCCTGCTGGCGGCCCTGGTGGCCTTGGGTTACCTGATTTCCCGTGACGCCCGGGACGATCTCGGGGTCCTCCTCGCATCGGGGGCCACCTTCATCCTCGGGTTCCAGGCCCTCCTCAACCTGGGCGTCGTGGTTGGCGTCTTCCCCGTGACCGGTCTTACCCTGCCCTTCATCTCCTACGGCGGCAGTTCCCTCGCGGTCTCGATGGGGTTGGTGGGGGTCCTGTTGGGGGTAGCGCGGGAGGCGGAGAGATGAGGCTGTTGTTGGCGGTCGGCGGTTCCGCGGGGCACATCTACCCGGCGCTGGCCGTGGTGGAGGCCCTGCGGGAGATGGTCCCCGAGCTCCGCGCGTTTTGGTTGGGTCGCCCGGGGAGCATCGAGGAGGAGATCGTCGGGGGGCGCCCCGACATCGACTTCATCCCGTTCCGTTCCTCGGGGATACCGCGCGCGAACGTGTTCCTGGGCGCACGTACCCTAGTGCGGCTCCCCTGGAGCGTGTGGCGGGCGGTGGGGATCCTGGAAGAAATCCGGCCGGACGTGGTCCTGGGGATGGGCTGCTATGCCTCGTTCGCCCCCGGGATGGCGGCCCACCTCCTGCGTATCCCCCTGGTGATACACGAACAGAACGCCACCCTCGGCCTCGCCAACCGGATCCTCGCCCGGTTCGCCCGCCGCATCCTTCTCTCCTTCCCCGAGACCCTGGCCGAGGTCCCTCGTCGCGGGCGGGCCCGGGTGACCGGGGTACCGGTGCGCCGGGAGGTCCTGAGCCGGCGGCGGGATTACGCGGCCCGGGGGCACCTCCTACTCCTCGGCGGGTCCCTGGGCTCCGGGGTCCTCGTCGACGCCCTCCTGGACGCGGCCCACATCCTCTCCCGTCTACCGGGTTTCTCCCTCTACGCCTCCGCCGGCCGGTCCGTGGATCCCGGGGAGGTGGAGCACCGTTTTCGCTCCCGGGGGATCGAGATGGTGCGGGTCGTGCGTTGGATCGAGGACGTGGGGGAGGCGTTCGCCGGGGCACGGCTCGTGGTGAGCCGGGCCGGCGCCTCCACGGTGGCGGAGGTCCTGGCCGCTGGTCGCCCCGCGATCCTCGTGCCCTGGAGCGGCGCCGCGGGGCGTCATCAGGACAAGAACGCCCGCGCCATCGCGGCCCACGGGGGCGCCGTCGTGGTGGAGGAAGTACGGGCGCGCCGGGGGGAACTCGGCCGGGCGATCGGCGCGTTGTGGGGGGATACGGAGCGGCTCCACGCCCTGGCACGGGGCGCCGCGACCCTGGCACGGCCGCGGGCCGCCTGGGAGGTGGCCCGGGAGCTCCTATGGGTGGCGGAGGGACTGCGTTGGACGGTTCCCGCGTGCACCTAGTGGGCATCGGCGGCGACGGCATGGCCCCGCTGGCGGAACTCCTGCTCCACGCGGGGGCCGAGGTCTCGGGCTCGGATATCGCGGAGTCCCCGACGGTTGCGGAGCTACGCGCCCGGGGCATCCCCGTCTCCATCGGGCACCGTGGGGAGAACGTCATCGGGGTCCGAAGTGTGCTGGTCTCATCCGCGATCCCACGGGACAACCCCGAACTCCTCGCGGCCCGACGCCTGGGGATCCCGATCGTCCCGCGCCTCCTTGCCCTCGGGGAGCTTCTCGCGCAACGGAAGCTCATCGCCGTCTGCGGCACCCACGGGAAGACCACCACCTCCACCTGGCTCGCCCACCTCCTGCGCTCCATCGGCGCCGGGTTCTACGTGGGGGCGTCGGTGCGGGGGCTCCCGCGGGCCGCGTGGGGGACATCGCCGTGGTTCGTGGCTGAAATCGACGAGTCGGACGGGCATTTCGTGGAGCTAAAACCGGAGATCGTCGTCCTCACCAACATCGACCGCGATCATCTCACCTCCTACGGCCGTTATTCCAGGCTCAAAGGGGCGTTCCGACGTTTCCTCGCTGGGGCCTCGCGGTGCGTGGTGTGTGGCGACGATCCGCCCTCGCTGGAGGCGGCCAGGGGGACGAAGGCCCTGACTTATGGCCTTTCCGCGGGCGTCGACCTGCGGGCCCGGGGGGTACGGACAACACCCGGGGGCACCTGGTTCGAGGTCCTCGTCCACGGCAGGCGGGCGGGCGAGGCCGTGATCCCCGCACCGGGGATCCACAACGTCCGCAACGCGTTGGCCGCGTTGGCCACCGCGCACCTCCTCGGCCTCCCCCTCCGCGAGACGTTGGAGGAATTGGCCGAGCTTCCCCTCCCCCGGCGGCGCCTGGAGGTCCTGGTGGACAACGGGTATGTGCTCGTCGACGACTACGCCCACCACCCCCGCGAGATCGCGGCCGGGATCTGGGCCATCCGGGCCCGTTGGCCGGGCCGGCGGCTCCTCGTCCTCTTCCAGCCCCACCGGTTCTCACGCACCGCGCTGTTATCCCGGGAACTCGGGCGGGCGCTGGCCGCCGCGGACTTCACCGTAGTGACGGAAATCTACCCCGCGTTCGAGGACCCCATCCCCGGGATCTCCGGGATGCGGGTAGTGGAGGCCCTCCGGGGGCACGGGGGGACGGGGAAGTTCGTGGCGACACCCGCCGAGGCGGTGGAAGAACTCATGGGGACGGCCACGCCGGGGGACGCGATCGCGTGTTTCGGGGCGGGAGACGTATGGAAGGCTTTCCGCGCCATACCGGGGATGCTCTGAGGTTGCTGCGGGATCTCCCGGGGGAGATCCGCCCTGGTGAACCCCTGTCCCGACACACGACGTTCCGCATCGGGGGGCCCGCGTGGTGTCTCTTCGTCCCCGCGGACCGCGCGGCCTTCGTGGAAGCGGTCTCCCGGGCACGGGCGGAGGGCATCCCATGGCTCGCGTTGGGAGGGGGTTCGAACGTCCTGTTCCCCGACGAGGGATTCCCCGGGTTGGTCATCGCCACGAGGGGACTGCGCGCGCTGGAAGCGGACGGGACGCATCTGTTCGCCGAGGCCGGTGTCCCGCTCCCCGCCCTGGCCTCCCGGGGGTTTCCCGCCCTCGCCGGGATCCCGGGCACGGTGGGCGGGGCCCTCGTCATGAACGCCGGGACCAGTGCGGGCTCGATCTCCCGCTATGTCCGCGCCGTGGAGGTCCTCGGTCACGACGGGATCCCCCGGCGGCTCCCCGCGACGGAGTGCGGATTCTCCTACCGCTCGTCGCGCCTCAAGCGCTTGCATCTCCCGGTGCTAGGGGCCGAGTTCGTCGCGCCGGGCGACGAAACGATCTCGGCCGAGGAGATCCTGCGGAAGCGGCGCAGCACCCAGCCCCTGGGGCTGCCCTCCGCGGGGTGCGTGTTCCGCAACCCCCCCGACGCCCCGCCCGCCGGATGGTTGATCGACCGGGCCGGCTTCAAGGGCGCGCGGCACGGCGACGCGCTGGTCTCGCCGGTACACGCGAACTTCATCTGCAACCTCGGCCGGGCCAGGGCCACTGACGTCCTCGCCCTCATCGAGCGGATCCGCGACGGGGTACGCCGCCTCTTCGGGGTCATCCTCGAGCCCGAGATCGAGATCGTTTGGACTTAAGACCCCGCCGTATTATCCTTGCCCCGATGCTCCGGACGTTCCTGCGGTGGACTTCCCTCGCCGCGGCGGTGTGGTTGCTGGCGCTCGCCGTGGTCCGGTTCAGTGGATGGCTTCAAGTACAAGATATTAGAATCATCGTTGTCAACGACAACGGTGCTTCAGAACCGGAACATCTGTCCCCTCAAGAAGTGATGAACTTGACGGGCATACGTTATAAAGCTAACATTGCGAAGCTGAAGGTCGCTGACGCCAGGAAGAGGCTCGAACAACTCCCCTGGGTCAAGGAAGCGCGGATCGAGCGTTTTTGGTTGAGGGGGATCGTAGAGATTCGAATCAGGGAAAGGAAGCCGGTGGGAAGGGTCCAAGGCGAGGGGGGCAAAGCATACAGCGTCGATGGTGAGGGGGTCGTTTTGGGGCCAGCCGCGGAAGCGGACACAAGCCCGATCGTTTTAGGTCTGCCCCTTTCTCTCCCCGAGGAGGACGTCCCACCGCAGGTGACGGAGATCCTGCGGGTGTACCAAAATCTCCCCTATTGCAGTGAACTTTACCCCACGGTGGACGCTCACGATGTGGACGACGTGAGGCTGTTGCCGTCCAGGGAAGCTTTTCCACCGATACGTTTGGGGCCGCTGGACCGGGTTCCCGGAACGTTGCCCAAGGTGGAGGCTGTCCTCGATTGGCTCGCCCGCGAGGGAGCGGGCGGCGGATTTGATCCCACGGAATTTGTGGAGATAGACTGCCGTCTGGGGGACGGTTGTGTGCTAAAACCGTCGGTTAAGGGGGGATAGAAGGTGGCCAGACGCCGTCGCGGCAGGGAGAGGATCGTGGTGGGGCTGGACGTGGGCACCACCAAGGTCGCGTGTTTGGTGGCCAATGTGATCGACTCCGAAATAGAGATCATCGGGATGGGCACCGCCCCGTCCCGGGGCCTCGACAAGGGCGTGGTGGTGGACATCGGCCGGACCATCCAGTCCATCCGCAAGGCCGTGGAAGAGGCGGAGAACATGGCCGACGTCAAGATACGCTCCGTCTACGTGGGAATCGCCGGCCAACACATCCGCTCCATCAACACCACGGGCACCGTGGCCATCACCCATCCCGGCCGGGTGATCAAGAAGAGCGATATCCGCCGGGTGATCGAGGCCGCGAAGGCCATCCCCATCCCCCCCGACATGCAGCTCATCCACGTCATCCCCCGACAATATAAGGTGGACGGCCAGGAGGGCATCACCGACCCGGAGGGGATGACGGGCACGCGCCTGGAAGCCGATGTGCACCTGGTGTTGGGCTCGGTCACCGCGGTGCGAAACCTCATCCGCTGCATCAAGTATCTCCGCATCGACGTGAAGCAGATCGTGCTGCAACCGTTGGCCTCCTCCCTCGCGGTCCTCTCCTCGGCGGAGAAGGAGCTCGGGGTGGTGCTCCTGGACATCGGCGGCGGTACCACCGATATCTCTATCTACAAGGGCGGCGATATCTGGTTCTCGCGGGTGATCCCCGTCGCCGGACAGCACATCACCAACGACATCACCGTGGGCCTCCAGACCCCCATCGAGGAGGCGGAGAGGATCAAGAAGGAGCACGGCACCTGCCTCGTGGACTCCGTGGACGACAACGAGAAGATCGAGATCGCCACCATCGGCGGCGACGGGACCAAGCTCGTGTCGCGCAAGCGGTTGGCTAAGATCATCGAGGCGCGGGTGGAGGAGATCCTGGACCTCGCCATGGAGGAGGTGGAGAACGCGGGCTACAAGGACATCGTCCCCGGGGGGCTGGTGATCACGGGGGGGACGGCGCTTCTGGACGGGATCGTGGAGTTCGCCCAGGCCAGGTACGGCCTCCCCGCCCGACGCGGCCAGATACCCCAGGGCATACATGGTCTGCGGGACATCGTGGAATCCCCCATCTACGCCACCGCCATCGGCCTCCTCAAGTACGCGGTGGAGTTCAAGGACCTCGAGCCCTCACGGGAGAGCGAGGGCGGATGGTTCAACACGGTCCTCAAGTGGCTCCGGGCCATCTTGTGGGGGGGGTGAGGTCAGTGGAGAGCTTGCATCCCGTGGCGCCGGCGCGGATCCTGGTGATCGGGGTGGGCGGCGGCGGGGGCAACGCCGTCGACCGCATGATGCAGGCCGGGATCCAGGGGGTGGAGTTCGTGGCGGTGAACACCGACGCCCAGGTCCTGCAGACGGTCAACGCCCACCGCCATCTCCAGATCGGGCGGAACCTCACCCGCGGGCTCGGGGCCGGGGGAAACCCCGAGATCGGCCGCAAGGCCGCCGAGGAGTCCATCGAGGAAATCGTGGACCTCCTTCAGGGCTACGACATGGTGTTCATCACCGCGGGGATGGGAGGGGGGACGGGTACCGGGGCGAGCCCGGTGATCGCCCGGGCCGCGAAGGAGCTGGGGATCCTCACCGTGTCCATCGTCACCCGGCCCTTCTCGTTCGAGGGGGCCCCCCGCGCCAAACGCGCCGAGGAGGGGATCGGCCTCCTCAGCCAACAGGTCGACGCGCTGATCACCGTCTCCAACGACAAACTCCTCAAGATCGCCCCGCCCGACATGCCCCTCACCCGGGCCTTCGAACTGGCCGATGAGGTGTTGAAACAGGGCGTCCAGGGGATCACCGAACTCATCACCGTGCCGGGGCTCATCAACCTCGATTTCGCCGACGTGGAGGCGGTGCTCCGCGGCGCCGGGACCGCCCTCATGGGGATCGGCGAGGCCGAGGGCGAGAACCGCTCCCGCGAGGCGGCGCGTAAGGCGGTCACCTCCCCGCTCCTCGATTGTTCCATGCGGGGCGCCAAGAAGGCGATCGTCAACATCATGGGGGGCGAGGATCTCGCGCTGGACGAAGTCCGCGAGGCCACCGATGTAGTCCACGAGGCCCTGGCCGACAAGGCCGATATCTTCGTGGGCGCGGTGATCAAGGACGGCTTGCAGAAGGTCCGGGTCACCGTGGTGGCCACGGGCTTCACCGCCGGCGCCGAGCTCGAGGAGGAATTCACCACCGCGGGCGAGGAG
>JAADIW010000034.1:0-849 GCA_013151115.1 Caldisericota bacterium | reverse complement strand
CGGATAAGGCGCGAGTTATCCGGCGACAGCTTCGACGTCCCCGCCTTCATCCGGCGGAACGGGAAGGGCTGAGACCGGACCGCGTCCCTCCGGACCTACCACCTTCACGCTCGCATCCCCGGTGGCCCCGGAGTGGCCCCGTGGAAGCGTTGACGGTAAAATCCGACATCTTTATCGAAAAAAGGGGTGTGATATGCGAGGACGCATGCGGGCGCTATCACTCTTGTTGGCCGTGGGCCTCCTGGGGGCCGCCGGCCTCTCCCAGCGGGCTGAGCTCCTCATCTGGCGCCTCCCCACCGCGAACGCCCTGCCCGTGGGCCTTTCACTCGCCCCCAGCGGGAAGGTCTACATCTCCCAATTCCGCGCCCAAAGGATCGGCCTCCTGGATCCCGTGACCAACGAGCTCTCCGAACGGGACATCGGGGCGAGCCCGGGCAGCGTTTACGCCGCCGGCGATGACGCGGTCGTCTACGCCCTCCCCATGGAGGACGCCATCGAATATCTGGTGTTCATAGGCGGTCAAGCCCGGTGGCAGGTCCCCACGGCCGGGTCCTGGCCCAAGGACTTGACCCCTTCCCCCTCCGGGCCCGGGCAGATAAACCTTTGGCTCGTCGAGCGGACGGGGGGCAAGGTGGCCCGCCTCTCTCCGGCCCAGATCGCGGTCACGTTGCCCCTTTTCTATCC
Source organism: Caldisericota bacterium (assembly GCA_013151115.1). GTDB lineage: Bacteria > Bipolaricaulota > Bipolaricaulia > Bipolaricaulales > Bipolaricaulaceae > UBA3571. The sequence continues at coordinate 165 of JAADIW010000034.1, read as the reverse complement.
CCAAAAGCAAACGATCCCCCCGCAACGTCAGGAGATAACGCCCACCGTGACCACGGTGGCCCCGGCATTCTATCCCGGCAACCCCCTCCTTCCCCCGCCCCTCGCCCTGGTGCAATCGAGGGCCACGGGCGACTTCACCGAGTGGGACGTCACCGGATACCAGCC
>JAADIW010000082.1:6441-19289 GCA_013151115.1 Caldisericota bacterium | reverse complement strand
AGGAAGAGGTAGTCCAGCTCCACCCCCCGCTTGAGCATGTACCACGCCGCCACGGAGGAGTCGAATCCCCCGGAGATGAGGCACAGGGCCCGGCCCTCCACCCCCACCGGGAGTCCCCCGTAGCCCTCCACCCGCTCGGTGAAGAAATAGGCCTTCCCGTCGTGGACCTCCACGTAGACGGTGATCTCCGGCTCCTCCAGGTCGACCCCGGCCGCGTATGGGTAGAGGGCGGCGCCGAGCTCCCGCTCCAAAGCCTGGACGCCCACCTTGGCGTTTCCCACCCGCCTCGCCCGCACCGCGAACACCTTTCCACGGACCAGGTCCCGGAAAAGCTCCTCCCCGTGCCGGACGATCTCCACGGCATCGCGATAGGGGCGTTCCGCCGCGGCCGAGAGGCTCCGCACCCCGAACACCCGCCGCAGGACCTCCGTGGCCCCGGCGGCTTCGGTGCGGACGTGGATCCGGTCCCAGCCGGCCTGCACCTCGCCCCCGAGCCCCTCGCGTTCCAGGGCATCCCGGAGGTTCGCGACCAGGCGCTCGGCGAAGCGCCGCCGGGTGCGCTTGCTCTTCGTGGTTATCTCCCCGGAAAGCCGGACGAGAATGAGCACGCCCGAGTATAGTGGCCGGGAGGTTTTGACGCAGCATCCTCCCGGGAGGAAGATAGCGCGTGATGCTGGAGCGATATGCCCTGTCCCCCATGCGGGAGCTGTGGTCCCCCGAGGCCCAGTACGAGCGGTGGCTCAGGGTGGAGCTCGCCGCCCTCGCGGCCCTGGAGGGACTGGGGGTCGTCCCCGCGGGGACGACGGCCGAGGTCCGCGCCCGGGCGCGGATCGACGTCGGACGGATCCGCGAGATCGAGCGCGACATCGGCCACGACCTCCTCGCCTTCCTCTGGGCGCTGGAGGAGGAGGTGGGGGCCGCGGGCCGCTGGATCCACTACGGCCTCACCTCCTCCGACGTGAAGGACACGGCCCTGTCCCTCCTCCTGCGCGACGCCCTGGGGATCGTGCTCGACAAGGCCGGGGCGTTGGCGGAGGCGCTGCGGGAGTTCGCCGAACGCCACCGTGAGACCCCGATGGTCGGCCGCACCCATGGCCAGTACGCCGAGCCCACCACCCTGGGGCTGAAGGCGCTGTGCTGGTGGGCGGAGCTGGGGCGCGACATCGCGAGGCTCGAACGGGCCCGCGAGGCGATCTCGGTGGGGAAGCTCGCCGGCGCGGTGGGCACCTACCCCTACTTCCCCCCCGAAGCGGAGGAGCGGGCCCTGGCGGAGTTGGGGCTCGCGCCCGCGCGCCCCACCACCCAGGTGATCCCCCGGGATCGGTACGCGGATGTCCTCTTCGCGTTGGCTCAGACCGGCTCCCTGGTGGAAAAGGTCGCCCTCGAGGTGCGCCACCTCTCCCGTTCCGAGGTGGCGGAGGTCGCGGAGGGGAGGCCCGAGGGATCGTCGGCCATGCCCCACAAGAGGAACCCCATCCTCTCCGAGAGGCTGTGCGGCCTCGCCCGGCTCCTGCGGGCGACGGTGTCCCCGGCGCTGGAGGACAACGCCCTCTGGCACGAACGCGACATGTCCCATTCCTCCGTGGAGCGGATCATCCTCCCGCAGGCGTTCATCCTCGTAGACTACATGCTCGTCAAGTGTCGCGAGCTCATCCGATCGCTGAGGGTCTATCCCGAGAGGATGCTCGGCCGGATACTGGACTCCAGGGGGATCGTGTTCTCCGAGGGCCTGTTGTTGGCGCTCGTGCGCGCGGGGCTATCGCGGCGGGCCGCCCACGCGCACGTGGCCCGGCTCGTGGCGGAAGCGGAACGCGCGGGCCGGGACCTGAAGGAGATCGCCCTGGGGGACGCCACCGTCCGCGAGCGCCTGACCCCCGAGGAGATCGAGGGGATCTTCGACCTGCGGACGACGCTGAGGGAGGTGGGGCGGATATTCGCCTCGGCCCCCGGGGGGCCTCAGGGGCGGACCCGGAGCGAGAAGTAGAGGTGTAGGAGGGCCCCGATCGCCGCGCCGATCCAGGTCCCGAAGGCCGTGTCCCGAAATCCCGCCCCCACCGCGGCCCCCACGACGGCCCCGACGATGACGTCGCGGCCTAGGCCGTGCCAGAAGGGCCTGGGCCGCTGGTCCCTCATGCCTTTCCTTGGGTACACCTCTCCTTCATGAGGAGCTCCTCCCAATGCCGGTCCACGGCCTCCTGGAGCTCCCTTATGATGGCCTTCCCCTTCTCCGACTTGAACAGGTGCCGGAACCTCCCCTGTGGCTTGAGCCACTCCTCGATGGGGAGCTTTTCCTTGGGCTTATAGGTCACGCGGTACACCCCCTCCTCCACCTCGTAGAGGGGCCAGTAGCAGGTGTCGACGGCGAGCTTGGCGATCCTCACGGCGCTGTCCCAGGGGGTACGCCACCCCAGGGGGCAGGTGGAGTAGACGTTGATGAGCTTGGGGCCCTCGTACTTCATCGCCCGCTCCACCTTGTTGGCGAGGTCGATGAGGTTCGAGACGGAGGCCTGGGCCACGTAGGGGACACGGTGGGCGACCACGATCTCGGTGAGATCCTTGCGGTCCTGGGGCTTGCCCGGGATCACCGAGCCCGCCGGGGAGGTGGTGGCGTTGGCCCCGCGGGGCGTGGCGGAGGAACGCTGGACACCGGTGTTCATGTAGGCCTCGTTGTTGAGGACGATGTAGAGGAAATCGTGTCCCCGCTCCAGGGCCCCGGAAAGCGCCTGGAGGCCGATATCGTACGTGCCGCCGTCGCCGGCGAACGCCACGAACCGGATCCTCTTAGTTATCTTTCCCTTACGGGAGAGGGCCCTGTAGGCCGCCTCCACCCCGGCGATGGTGGCCGCCGCGTTCTCGAACGCCGAGTGGATCCAGGGGACGTTCCAGGCCGAGGTGGGATAACGGCTCGAGGCGACCTCGAGGCATCCGGTGGCGTTGGCCACCACCACGGGGTCCTCTATGGCGTTCAGGACCGTTCTCACGATCATGGGCTCGGCACACCCGGAGCACAGCGAGTGCCCCCCGGTGAACCGCGAACCCCGCTGTTCCTGTCTCTGTGCCAGTACCTTCACGTTGGGCACGTCACCCTCCTTACTCCCGCAGGCCGAGGTACCGGAGCTCTCCGGTCACCGCGTCCTCGAGCCCCTCGAAGACCTGGGCGATGTGCTCCGCGGGCACGTCGCGCCCCCCCAGGCCGTAGATGTAGTTCACGAAGGTCGGCCCCTCGCGTCCCGCGAAGGCCGAGGTGATGTCGAGGTACAACGCGCCCATGTTCCCGAAGGAGAGGGCGCGGTCCATGATGGCCACCGCCTTGGCCCCGGAGAGCGCCTCCGCGACCTCCGCGCGGGGGAAGGGCCGCCACAGCCACACCTTCAGGAGCCCCACCCGTTCGCCCCGCGCCCGGAGCTCGTCCACCACCACCTTCGCGGTCCCCGCGGTGGAGCCCATGACGACGATCACGCGCTCGGCGTCGTCGAGTTTATAGGCCTCGAAGAACCCCTTATAGGGGCGCCCCGAGAGCCGGGAATACTCCTCCTGAACGGAGAGGAAGACCTCGGGCACGGCCTCCATCCCCGCCTGCTGCGCCCGCTTGAGCTCGAAGTAGTAATCGGGCATCGCGAACGGGCCCCAGGTGGACGGGTTGTCGACGTCCAGCAACGGATAGAGCGGTTCGTACTCCCCCACGAACTCCTTGACCCTCTCGTCCGGCAACGTCTCAACCACCTGGGAGGAGTGGGTGAGGGTGAAGCCGTCGAGGTTCACGATGACCGGGAGCCGGACGTCCTTGTGCTCGGCGATCCGCTGGGCCATGACCATGTAGTCGTAGGCCTCCTGCGCCGACTCGGCGAAGATCTGGACGGCGCCCGAATCCCGTGCGAGGTAGGCATCGGAGTGGTCGCAGTGGATGTTGATGGGGCCCGAGAGCGCGCGGTTGGCCAGTGCCATCACGATGGGGAGCCGCATGGACGCCGCGATGTAGAGGATCTCCACCATCAGCGCCAATCCCTGGGACGCGGTGGCGGTTATCACCCGCGCCCCCGCCGCCGCGGCCCCCACGCAGGCCGACATGGCCGAGTGCTCGGACTCCACCGGGACGAGCTCGGTGCGCACGAGCCCGTCGGCCACGTATTGGGCGTAGTATTCGGCGATCTCCGACTGGGGAGTGATGGGATAGACGGCGACGACGTCCGGTTCGATCTGCCGCATCGCCTCGGCCACCGCCTTGTGGCCCGTCATCACCTTCTTCATCCGGCACCCCCTCGCTCGGGAACCATCTCGATGGCGTCCACGGGACAAACCGCGGCGCACACCCCGCAGCCCTTGCAGTGGTCGTAATCGACGCCGGTCACCTTCTGATCCCGGATGAGGATGGAGTCATCCGGGCAGTGGAGCCAGCACTGCAGGCAGTGGATGCACTTGTCGGAATCCCAGATGGGCCGCTGTGCCCGCCAGGAGCCGGTCTTGTTGAGCTCCGGGGTGGCGCCCCCTGGGATCACCCCTCCGATGGGGAGTTCCTTCCACGATTTGAGCTCAACCGCCAACGTACACCCCTTTCGCCGCCTCGTACCCGGCCCGGAAGGCCCGGATGTTCTTCTCCACGACCTCGGGGGGAAGCCGATGGGACAGGGTTTCCTTGAGCTCCTCCTCCGCGATCGCGGGGTCCGTGCCGAGCACCGCCACCACCGCCCCGAGCATGGGGACGTTGGGGAATCCGGTGCCGGCCTCGCGCGCGATCTTCGTGGCGTCCAGCACCACGATCTTCCCCCGGAACCCCGTGGCCTCGCGGATCTCGGCCTCGGAACGGGAGGAATTCACGATGAGGACCCCGTCGGGTTTGAGGCCCTCCGTGGGGTTCTCGGAATCGAGGAGGGTCTCGTCGATCACCACCACGATATCGGGATGGTAGACGCCGGAGTGGACGAGGATCTCCTCCTCCGAGATGCGGTTGTACGCTCTCACCGGGGCCCCGGATCGCTCGGGCCCATATTCCGGAAACGCTTGCACATGTTTCCCCTCGCGCAGGTTGATCTGGGCGAGGATCTGGGAGACGGTCTTCGCGCCTTGACCGCCTCTCCCATGCCAACGGATCTCCACCATGGGACTTCCCTCCTTTCGGGAGTTCGGCCATTATAGGTTGGGGATGCAAAGGATTTCAACGTGGGAAACGAAAAAGGCCGCCCCTAGGGCGGCCCTCTCCGCGTTCCGGGCGACCTGCCCGTCAGAACGTGAACACGAGCGACATGCCGGGGCTGAGCAGCTGCCACAGGGTGTGGTAGTCCAGCTCCAACAGGAGGGTCGCCCTCTCCGAGAACACGAGCCTCAGCCCCCCGGACAGGACGCTCGCGAAGCCCCCCGGCGAGTCCTCCCCGATGCCGCCCAAGGGGACGAACGGCCGCCAGGCGAGGTAGACCGGGAGGAACCCGACGTTGCTGTCGAAGTAAAGGCTGCCGTGGATCCCCCAGCCGAAATAGGTGACGCTCCAGCCCCCGCCGAAGCCCAGGGCAAACGCGAAGGCCCCGGGCTCATCGAACAGCCGGAACTTGAGCTCCCCCACGGCCGCCCCGAATTGCCCCATGGGTTCGTTCCCCAGCGCCGCCAGCGCCCCCGCCTTCAGGGTGAGTTGGACGCCGTCCGCCAACCCCACCCCGAGCTGGGCCTGGGGGGTGATGAAGACAGCGGTTTCGCCCTCGATGGCCATGGGGACCACGCCGAGGCCGATCCCGAGGAGGGCCCGCCCTCGGTCCAGGGTCTTCGCGGTTTGGAAGAGGTTGAAATAGCATCCGCTGAGGAGGAGCGACGAAATCCCGAGCAACATCAGAAATCCGAGCTTCCGCTTCATAATATTACCTCCCTGTCAAGAAATCGGTAAATGATAGCGTCCGGGGCCGGGGGAGGCACGGTCGGTTGACGGGGGACGCGCCGGACACTAAGTTTTGCAACGTGCGAAAACCCGACCCGTTGGTGGAGCTCGCCCGCCGGGCCATCGAGGTCTACGTGCGGGAGCGAAGGGTGATCCGTCCTCCCGCGGAGCTCCCGCCGGAACTCCGCCGGCGGGCGGGGGCGTTCGTGTCGATAAAGGTGGACGGGGCGCTGCGGGGGTGCATCGGCACCTACCTTCCCACCAAGGACAACCTGGCCGAGGAGATCATCGCCGTCGCCATCAAGTCCGCCACCGAGGACCCCCGCTTCCCCCCGGTGCGCCCAGAGGAGCTTCCCGCGTTGAAGATCTCCGTGGACGTCCTCTCCGAACCCGAACCGTGCACCGAGGCCGATCTCGACCCCAAGCGCTATGGGGTCATCGTGGAGAAGGGCCCCCGCTTGGGGCTGCTGCTCCCGGACCTCGAGGGCGTGGACACCGTGGAGGAGCAGCTCCGGATCGCCAAGATGAAGGCGGGGATCCCCCCGGACGAGCCCTGTAAAATCTACCGCTTCACCGTGGAACGCCACTCGGAATGAGGGTCATAACCCATACTCTCGGCTGCCGCGTCAACCACTACGAATCGCAGTTGATCCGGGAGCGCCTCTCCGGCCTCCCGGGGGCGGGGGAGGTGCACGTGGTGAACACGTGTGCCGTCACGTCCCTCGCCGCTCGCAAGGGCCGGAAGCTCGTGCGGAAACTGCGTCGTGAGCATCCCCGTGCCCTCATCGTGGCGGTGGGCTGTCAGGCAACCGATTCCCCCGGGGAGCTCCGCGCCGCCGGGGCCGATCTCGTGATCCCCAATCGCGACAAGGCGCGGATCCGGGAGCTCGTCCTCGCCCACCTCCGTGGGGAGGCCGTCGGCGGCGAGGGGTGGCCCGCCCTCGCGGAGGAGCGGATCGCCAGGGATACCGAGCAGATCCGGGCGAATTTGAAGGTCCAGGACGGGTGCTCCGTCGCCTGCTCCTTCTGTAAGACTTGGCAGGTGCGGGGTCCGCTGCGCAGCAAGCCCCCCGACGTGGCCCGGGAGGAGGCCGAGTGCCTGGCCGCCGCCGGACATCCGGAGCTCGTGGTGGCCGGGATCAACCTCGCCCAGTACGGCGAGGACCTGCCCGGGCGTCCCTCGCTGGTGGACCTCCTGCGGGAACTGTTGCGGGTGCCCCGGGTCAGGATCCGGCTCTCCTCCCTCAATCCGGAGGGGGTGACCGGCGAGCTCATCTCCTTGTTCGCGGACGAGCGGAGGCTGTGTCCCTACCTACACGTGCCGCTCCAATCCGGCGACGACAGGGTCCTCGCCCGCATGGGCCGCCCCTACACAGCGGCGGAGTACGCCGACCGCGTGGGGAGGTTCCTGGAGGCGGTGCCAAAGGCCACCTTCGGGGCCGACGTCATGGTGGGCTTCCCCGGGGAGGACGAGGCCGCGTTCCGGCGGACCTGCTCGCTCCTCGAGGAGCTCGCCCCCCTGCGCCTCCACGTCTTCCCCTTCTCCCCCCGTCCGGGGACGCCGGCCGCGGCCCTCCCCGACCAGGTCCCGCCGGCCGTGAAACGGGAGCGCGCCACGGCGTTGGATGAGCTCGCCCGGGCCCTGTCCCTCAGGGTTCGGAGGGGCTTCCTCGGGGAGGTGCTGTGGCCGGTGTTGGAGGAGCGGGCCGGCGGCATGTGGCGGGGACACGCGGAGAACTATATCATCCTCTCCCTGCCCTCCGATGGCCTCGCCCGTGGTACAATCCTTCCCGTGCGGGTCACGGAGGTGCGGGATGACATCACGGTGGGGGTGATAGAGGATAACCAAGACATTTGAGCTGGAGCTCGAGAGCCCCGAGGTAGCACTGGGGGTGTTGGGGCAATACGACAGGAACCTCCGGCTGATCGCCAAGGAGTTCCCCCGGGCGCGTATCGTCGCGCGGGGGAACCGTATCACGGTGGAGGGCGAGGACGAGGAGGTCGAACGCCTCCGGATCCTGTTCGAGAAGCTCGCCGAGGCCGCCCACGCCAAACACCCCCCCTCCCTGGAGGAGGTCAAGTACCTCGTGAGCCAGGTGAAGGAGGGGGGCGACCTCGAGGGCGTGCTCACCGATATCGTCCAGATCACCCATTGGGGCGAGGCCATCCGCCCCAAGACCGAGGGCCAGCGCCGCTACGTCAAGGCCATCCGGGAGAACGACGTGGTATTCGCCATCGGGCCCGCGGGCACGGGAAAGACCTACCTCGCGGTCGCCTGTGCCATCGACGCCCTGAAGAAGGGGAGGGTGAAGCGGATCGTGCTCACCCGCCCGGCGGTGGAGGCGGGGGAGGAGCTGGGGTTCCTGCCCGGGGACATCCTCCAGAAGGTACATCCCTACCTCCGGCCTCTCTACGACGCTATCTACGATATGATCCCCGGGAGCGAGTTCGAGCAGTGGATGGCCCACGGCAAGATCGAGATCGCCCCCCTGGCCTTCATGCGGGGTCGGACCCTGAACCACGCGTTCGTGATCCTGGACGAGGCCCAGAACACCACCCATACCCAGATGAAGATGTTCCTGACGCGCCTGGGGTTCGGTTCCAAGGCGGTGATCACCGGGGACATCACCCAGGTGGACCTCGTGGGACGCACCTCGGGGCTCAGGGAGGTGATCGAAATCCTGTCCGGGATACCCGGGATCGCCTTCGTGTATCTGGACCGGCGGGACGTGGTGCGGCACCCGCTGGTACGGGCGATCATCGAGGCCTATGAGCGATACGAAAAGTCCAAACAAGAACGGAAAGAACCGCGTTCACCGGTCTCCCCGTAAGCCCGCCTTCCCCCTCGAGGTCACGGTGAGCCTCGCCCTCGTATGGGGGTTCTCCGTGCTGCGGCTACGAGGGGGGGTGGGGGTCGCGCCCTGGCACGAGGCGGTGGGCGCGGCCCTGGCCGGGAGCGCAGCGTTGTGGGTCCTGTGGCGCGTGCAGCGCCTCACGCGCCCGGAGGGGATCTTCTGGCTGGGGCTGGTGGCCTCGGGGGTGGCCCTGTCGGCGGTGGCGGCCGCGGGGTCGGTCTACCTCGTCCCCTGGGGGTTCCCGGCCGGTCTCGGGGCGCTGTTCTGCGGCGTGCGATTCGGCGTCTGGACGCTCGTCCCCCTCGTGGCCTGGGGGACGGTGGCCTTGGGCGGCGGGGCCGCCGCGGCCGGATTGCTGGGCGGGCTCGTCATGGCCGTGGTCCTGGCCCGGGTGCGGCGGGCGCGGGAGTTCATCATCGCCGGGTTCCTCGCGGGCCTCGCCTCGGGGGCGGTGGCCCTCGCCCTCTACCCCGGGAGCGGGGCGCTCGGGATCGGGGCGGCGTTCCTCTCCGGCCCGGCGGCGATGCTGCTGGCCTGGATGACGGTCCCGGTCGGGGAACGGTTCCTCGACCGCACCAGCCCCCTCACCCTCGTGGAACTGCTCGATCCCTCCCATCCCCTGCTCGAACGGCTGCGGCCCGGGCACCTATTACCATTCCCGCAACGTATCGGCCCTGGCGGAGGCGGCGGCCCGGGCCATCGGGGCGAACGCGCTGCTCGCGGCGGTGGGCGGCCTGTACCACGACGTCGGGAAGCTCACGCGCCCCGATTTCTTCGTGGAGAACCAGGAGGGCGCCAACCCACACGATGAGATCAACCCCTCCCTCTCCAAGGTGATCCTCGCCGCCCACGTCAAGGAGGGGCTCGAGCTCGCGCGGCGGTACGGCCTCCGCGGGGACGTGATCCACTTCATCGCTACCCACCACGGGACCTCGGTGATGCGTTACTTCTCCGAGCGGGGCGCGGCCCAGGGCCTCTCCGCGGACGACTTCCGCTACGCGAACCCCCTCCCCGATACCAAGGAGACGGCGATCGTCATGCTCGCCGACCCCCTCGAGGCGGCCGCCCGGGGGCGGCCGCGGGAGGAGATCCCCGACATCGTCGAGGCCCTGGTGGAGGAAAGGAGGAACGACGCACAGCTCGATCGTGCCCCCCTCACCATGGCGGAACTCGCTAAAATCAAGCAGGCGTTCGTGAAGGTGTTGCAGGGGATGGCCCATAGCCGTGTGAACAATTATCCTCTGTTCCAGGGGCAATGATGGGGGAGGAAGTCCGGGCGGAGGATCTCGAGGCGGTCAAGCGTCGGATCGAGGAGCTTCGGGAGCTCATCCGCAAATACGACTATTATTACTACGTCCTCAACCGCCCCCTGGTATCCGATGCCGAGTACGACGAGCTCTTCCGCGAGCTCCAGGAACTCGAGGAGAAGTATCCCCAGTTCGTGACCCCGGATTCCCCCACCCAGCGGGTGGGGGCCCCGCCGGCGGAGGAGTTCAAGCAAGTTCGCCACGCGATCCCCATGCTTTCCCTCCAGAACTGCTTCACCGAGGAGGAGTTCCTGGAGTGGGATCGCCGCGTGAAGCGGATGTTGGGGACGGAGAAAGTGGCCTACGTGTGCGAGCCGAAGCTCGACGGGCTGGGGGTGGAGCTCGTGTACGAGGACGGCGTCTTCACCGTGGGCTCGACGCGGGGAGACGGTTACGTGGGGGAGGATGTGACCAACAACCTCAAGACGATAAGGCAGATCCCCCTCCGCCTCCTCTCCGATGAGGTCCCCCCTCCGCGGCTGCTCGAGGTCCGGGGCGAGGTCTACATGGAGAAGGAGGACTTCGAGCGGTTGAACGAGGAGCGGGCCCGTAAGGGGGAACCCCTGTTCGCCAACCCGCGGAACGCCGCCGCGGGGTCCCTCCGGCAGCTCGACCCCTCCATCACCGCTTCCCGCCCCCTGAAGGTGTTCTTCTACGCCCTGGGACGGATCGAGGGCTACGAGATCCGCACCCAGGAGGAGCTCCTCACCACCCTCCCCAAATGGGGCCTCCCGGTGAACCCCCTGTGGCGGAAATGCGAGACCGCCGAGGAGGCGATCGCGTTCTACCATGAGCTCCTGAAGATGAGGGAGGAGCTCCCCTACGAGGCGGACGGGATGGTGGTCAAGGTGGACGACTTCGCGCAGCGGGAGGTCTTGGGGGAGATCGCCCGGGCCCCCCGCTGGGCGATCGCGTTCAAGTTCCCCGCCGAACAGAAGACCACCAAGGTCCTGGACATCGTCGTCCAGGTCGGACGCACCGGGGTGTTGACCCCGGTGGCGATCCTGGAGCCGGTGGAGGTGGGCGGGGCCACGGTATCCCGGGCCACCCTCCACAACGAGGACGAGGTGAAGCGGAAGGACATCCGCATCGGCGATTGGGTCATCGTCCAACGGGCGGGAGGCGTGATCCCCGAGGTCGTGGCCCCCATACCCGAACGCCGCACCGGGGAGGAGCGGGAGTTCCGGATGCCCGACCGCTGCCCGGTCTGCGGCGGCCCGGTGGTGCGGCCGGAAGGGGAGGTGGCCCATCGGTGCACCAACATCTCCTGCCCCGCGAGGATCAAGGAGTCCATCCGCCACTTCGCCTCCCGACGCGCCGCCGATATCCAGGGCCTCGGGGAGAAGATCGTGAACAAGCTGGTGGACTCGGGGCTCGTGCGGCGTATATCCGACCTCTACCGGCTCACCAAGATGGATCTCCTGCGCCTGGAGGGGTTCGCGGACAAGTCGGCGGAGAACCTCCTGCGGGAGATCGAAAAATCCAAGGGGATCTCGCTCGCGCGCTACATCTTCGCCCTGGGGATCCCCCATGTAGGGGAACGGCTGGCGGAGATCTTGGCCGAGAACTTCGACTCCATCGACGACCTCGCCCGGGCCACCGAGGAAGACCTCATGCGCATCGAGGGCATCGGCCCGGAGGTCGCCAAGAGCATCGTGGACTTCTTCCGTAACCCCGAGAACCGGAGGCTGATCGAGGAGCTCAAGGCGGCCGGGCTCGACCCCCGCCGCGCGGTGAAGGAAGGCCCCCTCTCGGGCAAGACCTTCGTGTTCACCGGGGCCCTCTCCTCCATGACCCGCGAGGAGGCCAAGCGCCTGGTGGAGGAACTCGGGGGGCGTGTCGCCTCGAGCGTCTCCCGCAGGGTGGACTACGTGGTGGTGGGGGAGAACCCCGGTTCCAAGTACGACAAGGCCCGCGCCCTCGGGATCCCCACCCTCACGGAGGAGGAGTTCCTCGAGCTCGTCGGGCGGAAGTAGCGGGCCCACGCGGGCCTCCCCCGCCCCACCGGTTGCAATGGATTTCCCCCGGGCTAAAATAAGGCAAAAAGGATCTTTTTATCAGAGATGTTTTCACAGGCGGTGAAATACGCGGTCAGCAGCCTGGTCGAACTCGCCCTGAGGGGCGAGAGGGGCCTGGTGAAGATCAAGGACCTCGCCCGCGACTTGGGGATACCGTACCCATTCCTCGCCAAGATATTCCCCCAGCTCGTGCGGGCGGGCATCGTGGTCTCCACCAGGGGACGGGGGGGAGGCGTCCGCTTCGCCCGTTCCCCCCACGAGGTTTCCCTCGCCGATGTGATCCACGCCATCGAGGGAGAGCGGTTCTTCAACGACTGTCCGCTGAACGTCGATGCGTGCGAGGGGCACGTCAAGACCTGTCCCTACGTGGACATCTGGGATTCAGTGCGCGACCGCCTGCGGGAGTTCATGGAATCCCTCACCATCGGGGAACTCGCGGAAAGGAGACGCGGATGAGCGAGCTCATCGGGAACAGCCGGAAGGACGCGCTGAAGGAACTGTTGCGGCGCCTCCACGCGGGCGAGAGCCCGGAGGCCCTCGCGGAGGAGTTCGCGGAGGTCCTCAGGGGCGTCTCGCCCCTGGAGATCGCCCAGATCGAACAGGAGCTCGTGCGGGAGGGGATCCCGCGGGAGGAGATCCGCAAGCTCTGCGAGGTGCATCTCGCCCTCTTCCGCCGCTCGTTGGAGGGGGCGGAGCCCATCGCGCCCCCCTGGCATCCCATCCACATCCTCATGGCGGAGCACCGGCACATGATCGAGGCGGGGAAGGCGCTCCTCGAGGCGGCGAAGGCCCTGGACGGCTCCCCGGA
>JAADIW010000082.1:0-6378 GCA_013151115.1 Caldisericota bacterium | reverse complement strand
TTTTATTTCGAGAAGCACGGGATCACCGAGCCCCCCGCCGTCATGTGGATGGAGCACGACCAGATCCGGGCGATCAAGAGGGCCATCGAGGCCGCCCTGGAGCGGGGCGAGCACGCCCGACTGGTGGAACTCTCCCAGGGGCTCCTCGAGGCGATGATGTCCCACTTTTACAAGGAGAACAACATCCTGTTCCCCACCGCCCTGGACGTGATCGGGGAGGGGGAGTGGCCGGCCATCCGGGCCGAGTTCGACGGGATCGGCTACTGCTGCATCACCCCGCCGCCGATGCCCGCGGAGGGGGCCGGGGAGCGGGCCGCCGCCGTGCGCGGCGGCGAGATCGAGCTGCCCACGGGGAAGCTCTCCGTGGAGGAGCTCGTCGCGATCCTGAACGCCCTCCCCGTGGACATCACTTTCGTGGACAAGGACGACACCGTCCGTTACTTCAACGAGGCCAGGGACCGGATCTTCGTGCGCACCAAGGCCGTGTTGGGCCGGAAGGTCCAGAACTGCCACCCGCAGAAGAGCGTCCACATCGTGGAGCGGATCCTGGACGACTTCAAGAACAAGCGCCGCGACGTGGCCGAGTTCTGGATCGAGTTCAAGGGGAGGCTCGTCTACATCCGCTACTTCCCCGTGTGGGGCGTGGACGGCGAATACCTGGGCGTGATCGAGGTCACACAAGACATCACCGACATCAAAAAGATCGAGGGCGAAAAGCGCCTGCTGGACGAGGAGTGAGCCGTGCCCAGGGTGGACGATTTCGCCGTGGAGAGGGAGCGGTTGAACGAGCTCGTGCTCGCCCGGGCGGACCTCCTCACCAAGAGGTTCTTCGCCCTGGACGCCGATGCCTACGCCGATGGGGCCCTCCCCCGGAAGACCAAGGAGCTCATGGGCCTGGTGGCCTCCCTGGTGTTGCGGTGCGACGACTGCGTGGCCTACCACCTGGCCCGGTCCGCGGAGGAGGGGGCCACGGAGGGGGAGATCGTGGAGGCCATGGGTATCGCCCTGGTGGTGGGCGGCTCCATCGTGATCCCGCACCTGCGCCGGGCCTACGCGTTGCTCGCCGAGCTGAAAGGGGGAGCGGATGGCTGAACTCAAGTTCCTCGTCTCCACCGGGCTGGGAAGGGCCCTGAAGGAGGGGCACCTCTACGACCTCGTCATCGTGGGCGCGGGCCCGGCGGGCCTCACCGCCGCCGTCTACGCCGCCCGCAAGAAGCTCGACACCCTCTTGATCTCCAAGGACGTGGGGGGCCAGACCCTCCTCACCTCCGATATCGAGAACTACATGGGCTACCACTACATCTCGGGGAAGGAGCTCGCCGCCAAGTTCGAGGAGCAGGTGATGAAGTACCCCATCGACATCGCCGTGGGCGAGGAGGTGGTCTCCCTGGGTCGGGCCGGGGAGGACTTCGCCCTGACGACCGCCTCGGGCAAGGGGATAAGGGCCCGGGCGGTGATCGTGGCCACCGGGAAACGTTCCCGTCCCCTGAACGTCCCCGGGGAGCGGGAGCTGGTGGGCCGTGGGGTTTCCTACTGCGCCGTGTGCGATGCCCCCCTCTTCGCGGGGAAGGACGTGGCCGTGATCGGGGCGGGGAACTCCGGCGCCACCGCCGTGGTGGACCTCCTCGTGATCGCGAACCGGATCTACGTGGTGGACATCATGCCCGGCTGGCGGGCCGACCCGGTCCTGGTGGAACGCATCGAGGCGGCGGGGGAGAAGGTCGGGACCTTCTTCGGCCACGAGGTGGTGCGGATCGAGGGGAGGGATCGGGTGGAGGGGATCGTGGTCCGGCCCCGGGGAGGAGGGGCCGAGGTGAAGCTTCCCGTGCAGGGAGTCTTCATCGAGATCGGCCTCATCCCCAACTCCGACCTCGCCAAGGGGTTCCTGGAGCTCAACGAGGCGGGGGAGATCGTGGTGGACTGCCGGTGTCGCACCTCGGTTCCCGGGGTCTTCGCCGCCGGGGACGTGACGAACGTGCCCGAAAAGCAGGTGATCATCGCCGCGGGGGAGGGCGCGAAGGCCGCCCTCTCCGCGTACGCGTATCTCATCGGCCAAAGGAGGTAGGCATGCCCCTTCTCGACGAGAACGTGCGGAACGAGGTGAGGCGGGAGTTGGCGGGACTACCCGGCGCGGTGAAGCTCCTCGTCTTCACCCAGGAATTCGAGTGCGACTACTGCGCCGAGACGCGGAGCCTGGCCGAGGAGCTCTCCGAGCTCTCCGACCGGATCGAGGTGGAGGTCCACGACCTGTTGGGTTCCAAGGCCGTGGCGGAGAAATACGGGATCGACAAGATCCCCGCCATCGCCGTTCTGGGGGAGGGTGACCGGGACTACGGGATCCGCTTCTTCGGGGTGCCGGCAGGGTACGAGTTCTCCTCGCTCCTCGAGGCGATCAAGATGGCCGCGAGCGGCGACTCGGGGCTATCCCCCGAGGCCCGGGAGGCGCTGAAGGGGCTCAAGAACCCCGTACACATCCAGGTCTTCGTCACCCTGACCTGTCCCTACTGTCCCATGGCGGTGCAACTGG
The DNA here is from genome assembly GCA_013151115.1 of Caldisericota bacterium. Taxonomy (GTDB): domain Bacteria; phylum Bipolaricaulota; class Bipolaricaulia; order Bipolaricaulales; family Bipolaricaulaceae; genus UBA3571. The sequence goes on along the minus strand of JAADIW010000082.1, from coordinate 3,851 downwards.
CGCATCGGTGCGCGGTGGAATCGGAGCACGTGCGGGCGGACATGGTGGAGGCCTCTGAGTTCCCGCACCTGGCGAACCGGTACGGCGTGTACGCCGTGCCCAAGGTGGTGATGAACGAGCGGGTGAGCTTCGAGGGCGCCCTCCCGGAGAAGGCGTTCGTGGACCACCTCTTGGAGGCCGGGCGTTGACCCATGCCGGGGGTATTTAAAGGACCCGGCTCCCCGGGGGGACCTCGTGGTCCGGGGTGAGGAGCGAGACCCCTCCTCCATCGGGGACGGCGCCGAGGACCAGGACCTCGGAGGCGAACCCGGCGATCCGCTTCGGGGGGAAGTTCACCACCGCCACCACGAGCTTCCCCACGAGATCCTCGGGCCGGTAGAGGCGGGTGATCTGGGCGCTGGAGCGCTTGACGCCCAGGGGCCCGAAATCGATGGTCAACTTGTATGCGGGCGCCCGCGCCTCGGGGAAGGGCTCCGCCGCGATCACCCTCCCCACCCGGATATCGAGCCTTTCGAAATCCTCATACGTTGCCATCGATCACACCTTCGAGAGCCAGTGGCCGAGCTTCTCCTTCTTCGCCTTCAGGTAGCGCCAGTTGTGGGGGTTGGGGTCCACCTCGATGGGCACGTGCTCGACGATCTCGAGGCCGTACCCCGATAGCCCCACCACCTTGCGGGGGTTGTTGGTGAGGAGCCGGATCTTCCTCACCCCCAGGTCCACCAGGATCTGGGCCCCGATCCCGTAATCCCGCAGATCGGGGGGGAACCCCAGGGCCCGGTTCGCCTCCACCGTGTCCAGGCCCTTGTCCTGTAGCTCGTAGGCGCAGACTTTGTTCGCGAGGCCGATGCCGCGCCCCTCCTGGCGCATGTAGAGGAGGACGCCCCGGCCCTCGCGCTCGATCATCTCCAGGGCCCGGTGGAGCTGGTCCCCGCAATCGCACCGCAGCGACCCGAAGGCGTCGCCGGTGAGACACTCGGAGTGCACCCGGACGAGCACGGGCTCGTCCCCGGCCACGTCCCCCTTCACCAGCGCCACGTGTTCCTGGCCGGTGACGAGGTCCTTAAAGGTCACGATGCGGAAATGCCCGAATCTCGTGGGCAGGTTCGCCTCCGCCACGCGGCGGACGAGCTTCTCGGTGCGTTTCCGATAGGCGATGAGGTCGGCAACGGTGATGAGGGGCAGGCCGTGCTTCTCCGCGAACGCGCGGAGGTCGGGGAGGCGGGCCATGGTGCCGTCATCGCGCATGATCTCGCAGATGACGCCCACGGGCCGCAGGCCCGCCAGGCGGCAGAGGTCCACCGCGGCCTCGGTGTGGCCGGCGCGGCGCAGCACGCCGCCATCCGCCGCCACCAGCGGGAACACGTGGCCCGGGCGCACGAAGTCTTCGGGCCTAGCCCCGGGATCGGCGAGGAGCCTGATGGTCCGGGCCCGGTCGTGGGCCGAGATCCCGGTGGTGATCCCCTCACGGGCGTCCACCGATACCGTGAACGCGGTCTCATGGCGGTCGCGGGGCGGATTGACCATGGGGGGGAGGTCGAGGCGTTCCGCCCACTCCCGGGGCATGGGGACGCAGATCAGGCCCCGGGCCTCCTTGAGCATGAAATTGACGGCCTCGGGGGTGGCGAACTGGGCGGCCATGACGAGGTCGCCCTCGTTCTCCCGGTCCTCGTCGTCGACAACCACCACCATCCGCCCACGGCGGATGGCCTCGATGGCCTCCTCGACGGTGGAAAAGCTCATCCTCCCCTCCACCCACGCACGTATTTTCCGATGATGTCGAACTCCAGGTTCACCCTATCCCCGGCCCGTCGGCGTTTCAAGTTGGTGTGTGCGAAGGTGTAGGGGACGATCGCCACGTGGAAGTATCCGTCGCCCACATCGAACGGGGTGAGGCTGATCCCGTCCACCGCCACCGCCCCCTTCTCCACCACCAAAGGGCTGAACTCGCGGGGGAATTCGATCCGGAGGACGCGGTCGGCGCCGCGCCGGGCGATGGCCCCGATCCTCCCCACGGCGTCCACGTGTCCGAGGACGAGGTGTCCCCCGAGCGATTCCCCGAGCCGCAGCGCGGGCTCCAGGTTCACGGGGTCCCCGGGCCGCAGGTCCGAGAGGGCCGTGCGTTCCCACGTCTCCCGGGAGATGTCGAACCGGACGTACTTCCCACGGATCTCGACCGCGGTGAGGCAGGCGCCGTTCACCGCGATGCTGTCCCCGGGGGATACCGCGAGGCCCGGTGCCTCCACCACCATCCGGTCCCCGCCGCGTTCGACCACCCGCCCCACGTCCCGCACGATCCCGGTGAACATCGGACGAAGAGTATATCGCCCGGATATCCCGTGCATTAACCCCGGACGATCTCGCGGGCAACGCGAAGCCCGCCATGGCCGTAATGCCGAGGGGGGACATGGGGAGGGCGGGGCAGCGAAGGTCGGCGAGTTCCCGGAGGTCGACCCCTTCAAGGACGTCCCCCCTCGGCCCCGACGGGATCTCCGGCCGTTGGTGAACCGGGGGGCGCCCATCCCGGACGGGGGCGGGAAGGCCTCGATCCCGGGTCACGTCGCGGCCGAGGCCCGCTTACACGGATGGGGGATATGTGGGGCCGACGCCCGGGGCAAGCGCGAGATCCACCGCCTACATCGGGCGATGCGCTAAAATCGGGCTCGTGACCGGGACCTGGATCAACATGGGCACGGTCCTCGCCGGGGGCACGTTGGGGCTGCTCCTCGGGGGGAGGCTCCCGGGGCGGGTGCGCGGGGCGGCCACGGCCGGGGTCGGTCTCGTGACCCTCATCCTCGGGTTCAGGATGGCCCTGGAGGCCGAGGACGTCCTGCCCCTCCTCCTGGCGGTGATCCTCGGGGGCATCATCGGGTCCGCCCTGCGGCTCGAGGAGCGGCTCGAGCGCGGGAGCAAGCGGGTTGAGCGGTGGTTCCGGGGGTACCCTCTGGCCGAGGGGTTCCTCACCGCGAGCCTCCTGTTCTGTGTCGGGCCGATGACCCTGCTCGGCGCCCTGCGCGACGGGATGTTCGGCGATTGGTCCCTCCTCGGGGCCAAGGCTATCCTGGACGGCATCTCCTCGGTGGCCCTGGCGGCGGCCCTGGGCCCCGGGGTCCTCCTCTCCCTCGTCGTGCTGTTCGTCTACCAGGGGGGGATAACGCTCTTCGGCCACCTCCTGGCCGCGGGCATGGGCGCCCTCTCCGCGGACTCGCCGGGGGTGGTCGCGTTCTCCGCCGCCGGGGGCGCGGTGATCATCGCCCTCGGGCTCGAGATCCTGGGGTGGAAGAGGGTCTCGGCGGTGGATCTCCTCCCCGCCCTCGTCCTGGCGCCCCTGTTCAGCTGGCTCCTCCGGCTCATCGCCGCTTGATCCGATGGGCATCGGCGCCCTCCGCGCGGGAACGGGGCTGGCGGGGAAACTCTGGCCCCTGATCGCGGTCCAGCTCCTCACCGGCGTCGGCTTCTCCCTTTCCCTCCCGTTCCTCTCCCTCTACCTATACCAGGAACGGGGCGTCCCCATGACGGCGGTGGGCACGATCATGTTGGGATCCGCCGTCGCCGCCGCCCTGGCCCGCGTCGCGGGCGGGGAGCTCTCCGACAGACTCGGCCGGAGGCCGGTTCTCCTGGGGGCCCTCTTCCTGCGGGTCTTCCTCTTCCTCGGCCTCGCCGCCGCGGTGCACGGTGGGCTCCGCGTCGGCCCCATCGCCGCCCTCTACCTCGGGATCCGGTTCTCCGGGGCCCTCGCCATGCCGGCGATATCCGCCATGGTGGCGGATCTCGCCCCGGAGCCGGAGCGGATGCGGGCCTATGGGATCCTGAGGGTGGGGACCAACCTGGGGTGGGCCCTGGGGCCCTCGGTG
>JAADIW010000084.1 GCA_013151115.1 Caldisericota bacterium | reverse complement strand
TCGTAGGTGGGAGCTCCCAGGATGAGGCCCCGCCGCTTCCAGGCCTCCCGGATGAGGTAGCTCACGTGCACCCGCCCCGCGTCCAGGACCCGCACCGGGACCCCCGCCTCCGCGACCCCGCGGGCCACCTCCTCCGCCGCGCGCGCGGTGAAACCGTACATGGAACCGAATATCACCGTTACCTCCGGGACGGCCTCCATGCTGGCCCACTTGGCGTAAAGCTCCACGATGTGGCCCGGATCCCGGCGCCACACGAGGCCGTGCGAGGGGGCGATGACCTCTATTTCCAAGGCCTTCAGCTTCTCGATCGCGCGTAGCACGGGCTTGGCTTGCATCCCCACGATGTTCGAGAAGTAACGGAGGATCTCGTCTTCGTACGCGGACACATCGACCTCGTCGTCGAAGAGGACCCCGTCCAAGGCCTGAAACCCCCCGAAGGCGTCGCAGGGGAAGAGCACCTTCTCCGTGTCCTCGTAGGTGGCCATGGTCTCCGGCCAGTGGACGAAGGGGATGTGGAAGAACCGCAGGGATCGGCCGCCGAGGTCCAGGGACTCCCCGTCGGACACCGCCCTCACTCCCTCGGCGATCCCGTGGAAACGGGCGAGCATGGGGATGGCGGCCGGGGTAGCGACGACCGTGGCCTCGGGCGCGAGGCGACGGAGGAACGGCAGGGAGCCCGAGTGATCCGGTTCCATATGGTTCACCACGAGGTAATCGAGCTTCCCAGGGGGGAGGACTTCGGAGATATTGCGCACCAGTTCCTCCACGAACGGGGCCTTCACGCCGTCGATCAGGGCCGCCTTCTCCCCCACCACCAGGTAGGCGTTGTAGCTCACCCCCTGGGGCAGCGGCCAGACGCCCTCGAAGAGGTCGGTGGTCCGGTCGTTCACCCCGACCCAGAATATCCCGGGGCGGATCTCACGTGCTCCCATGGTTCACCTCCGGCGAGGCTTTATACCGCGGCGTTTAATAGAAAACAACTTTCATTCTCGTCTCGGGACGGTGTCACGAGCGCTACCGGTCCTCCGCGTACCTCCCGGCGCGGATCGCCTCCCGGGCCCGGGCCACGAGATGGGGGTGGTACTTGCCGAGCTCCCGCAGGACGAGGAACCCGAACGGTCGGAACCGGCGATACCAGATGACGGCCCGGCGGACGAGGTCCTCGTCGTCCTCGGGTATCCCACCGATCTTCGCGGGGTAACGCGCGATCAGGAGTTTCCCCTCTCGCTCCAGCCGGAGGAGATGTTCCGCTGCGTCCTCCACCGGGATCTCGCGCAGGGGGACCACGGGCCGGGGGCACACGAGCTCCTTTTCCCACCCGGTCTCCCCCGCGCGGAATCCCTCCCCCGGGAGGACGTAGATCGAACCGCGCACGCCCCGATAGCGGAGCTCGAACGCCCCCGCGAACCGCTCGCATATGAAGGGCCTCCCGGTCCCGGGATCGCGGCCGACGGCACAGGTGAAATCACCGCCCCGGTTCCCGAGGAAACACGCGGCGAGTACCGGATCCGCGGTGGCGTACACCCACGCCCGTCCGTGGGTGCTACGCCGGGGCCTTATCACCCGGAGGCCCCGTCTCCGCGAAGCGTGGTAGACCTCGACCGGTACCATCGCCCCGTGATCCTAATCGGCGCCCCCGCCCGCGGCCCCGGCCCGGGCCGGGGCGCCGGACACGCGCATGAACTGCACCATCGCGAGCGAGAGCGCCGCGATGGCCACCCCCATCAGGAACGGGGCCTGGGCGCCGAACAGGGTCCAGATCGTCCCCCCGATCAGGGGCATCGCGATGGCCGATATGTGGTTCAGCGTCTGCTGGAGAGAGAGGTTGCTCGTGATCTCTTCCTCCCCCACGGCGATCTTCCGGAGGTAGGTGGAGACGGCCAAGTTCGTCCCGAAGATCACGTTATCCAACACGAACAGGGCGTAGAGCAGGGGCAAGCAGGGGATGTAGGCGTAGCCAAGGAACACGAAGATGAGCAGGGAGAAGCCCACCGAGAGGACCACCCGTTCCCCGAATCTGGCCACCAGCCGTCCGATCCCCTGGTAAGCGTAGGTGTTGACCAGGCTGTTGGCCAGGAACAGTAGGGCCGTGGTCTGGACCGGGATCCCGTGCTCGCGTACGAGGAGGAAGATGGCGAATGTGGTGAAGATGTGGCGCCGGCTGCCCATAAGGAAAGAGAGCGCGTAATAGAGCCAGTATCGACGGCGGAACCTCACCCTGCGCCGGGGAGGGAGGCGATCACCCCCGAATCGGACCGGGATCAGGACGAGGCCCGCGAGCAGCGCCGCCCCGCCCACGCCGTGGAATAACGCCCGGTACCCGATCCGTCCGGTGAGGAGGTACACCGCCCCGGTGGCGAGGAGGGCCGCTAGTGCCCCCAGGCTCCGGAGCTGTCCCATCGCCCTGGGGGCATCCCGCTCATCCACCGCCATGAGGAGCACGGCGTTGCTCGCGGGGACGAACAGATGGAACCCCGTGCTCATCACCAACGTCCCGAGGAGCAGCGTGGACACGGATCCCGCCCACCCGGTGAGGGCGATCCCCGCCCCCAGCAGGGCGATGGAAAGCGCCATGAGCCGCGTCTCCGAGAGGGCCAGGACGAGGAAACCCACCGTGAATCCGAGGAGCCCCGGGATCTCGCGGATGGCCTGGATGCCCCCGATTTCCGCCGGTTCCACCCCGATCTCCTCCACGGCGAAGTTGTTGAACAGGGCCTGCCACACCCGGAAGCCGAAGAAGAGGGCGAAGTTGGCGAGGACGAGGTAGACGGCGAGCCTCCGATCGGCCTTGAATATCTCCCTCATCGATGTTCACGGCCCGATTATCGCCCACCGTTGGCCCGGATACGGGACACACGGGCGGCCCAGCGCCCGGGCCTCGCAATAGATAGGTGTTCGCTGGGCGATCCGAACCGCGTTGAGCCGGCGTCGATCCCTTGGGTTGCAGGCGGAGGTGGGAGCATGTGGCTTCGGGTTTGCCGCTATCGGCGATTTGGACTTGTGACCAACGAACGGGCGCGAGGAGGATATGAGATATCCCCGCCGCCCGGAAGTCCCACGTGGCCCTCTACACGGGGGTTCCTGTGCGTCGCCGATGGCGTGGGGCGCTAAGACCAGCCGGGACCTGTGGGGCTACCGGGTGGCGCCCGACACCCGGCCCCGGGCCGCGGCCGACCCGACGGCGCACGGGGTGGGTCGCACCGGGGGGACACGCCGTGTCAGGTCAGGTGCACTTGACCATCCGACCGACGCCCCGGGATAAACCGCCGTGGGAAAGCGGATCCACAGCGAGTTCGCCCCGGGGCCCCCGAATCTTGCAGGAATATTTCGGGAACAGTATATTGTCTGACAGCATGACTGCCAAACCTATCCGCGAGGATATGTCGCAGTTCGTGCATCCCGTGCGTCCCACCAAGGTCTCGTCCCAGGTGGCCGAGCAGATCATCCGCCTCATCAAGGACGGTATCTTCAAGGTGGGCGAGCGGCTCCCCTCGGAGAAGGAACTGGCCGAGCTCATGGGGGTATCCCGGGCCTCCGTGCGCGAGGCGTTGGCGGCGCTGGAGGCGGTGGGGATCGTGGAGGCCCGGGTGGGCCGTGGGAACTTCGTGCGCCGGAGCCCCGTGGGCGAGGAGGAAGCGGAGCCGCTGGTGGTGTTGGAATCCGAGGCGGGGTGTCTGGAGATCATCGAGGCCCGCGGCGCGTTCGATCCCGTGGTCGCCTCCCTGGCGGCCCGCCACGCCACCCCGGACGACGTGGCCAGGATGCGCGAGATCTACGAGGCCATGCTCTCCTTCGCCCGGGCGGACGCGTTCGAGAACTACTTCGCCCTCGATAAGGAGTTCCACTGCGCCCTCGCCGAGGCCACCCACAACCGGCTGATCGTGGCGGTGATGAAGCTCCTGGTGGAGACCATGGACCAGAAGCTTTACCGGGAGTTCACGCACAACTTCTACATGCGCACCCCCAAGGAGCTCGAGCGGGTGGCGGAGATACACGGCAAGGTGCTCGAGGCCATCGCCGCCGGGGATGCCCGGGCGGCGGCCCGGAGGATGAAGAGCCATTGGGACCGGATGCGAAAGGTGTATGAGGCGTAGGGAAAGGAGGATGCGGGTGGACAAGAAGACGGTCGTCGTCGCGCTCGGGGGCAACGCGATCCTGCAACGCGGCCAGAAGGGGACGTTCGAGGAGCAATTGCGGAACGTCCAGCGGGCCTGTGAGCAGCTCGCCCAGATGGTCCTCTCCGGCAAGTGGCGCCTGGTGATCACCCACGGCAACGGCCCCCAGGTGGGGAACTTGCTCCTACAGCAGGACGCCGCCAAGGAGATCGTCCCCCCCATGCCCATGGACGCCTGCGGGGCCCAGACCCAGGGCCTCATCGGCTACATGATCCAGCAGACCCTCCACAACATCCTCGACCGCGAGGGACGCGGCGATATCCCCATCGCCACCGTAGTGACCCAGGTCCTCGTGGACAAGGGGGACCCCGCGTTCCAGAACCCCACGAAACCCGTGGGGCCGTTCTACACGGAGGAGGAGGCGAGGCGGCTCCGGATCGAGAAGGGATGGCATATCGTGGAGGACGCCGGCCGCGGCTGGCGGCGGGTGGTTCCCTCCCCCGATCCCAAGGGGATCGTCGAACGCGACGCCATCAAGGCCCTGGTGGAGAGCCGGGCCATCGTCATCGCCTCCGGCGGCGGCGGGATCCCGGTGGTGCGCGAGGACGGCCGGCTCCGTGGGGTGGAGGCGGTGATCGACAAGGACCTCGCGGGACAGCGCCTCGCCGCGGAGGTGGGGGCGGACGTGTTCCTCATCCTCACCGACGTGGAGAAGGTGATGCTTAACTTCGGCCAGCCGGGCGAGGCCCCCATCGACCGCATGACGGTCGCCGAGGCCCGCCGGTATCTCGCCGAGGGGCACTTCAAGAAGGGCTCCATGGAGCCCAAGGTGCGCGCCGCGGTACGGTTCGTGGAAGCGGGCGGCGAGAGGGCGGCCATCGGCCACCTCTTCCAGGCGGTGGAGATCCTGGAGGGAAAGGCCGGCACCCAGATCGTCCGTGACGGGTGAGGCGTAACGCGTCACGGGCGTTCGAAAAAAGGAGGGGAAATGGCGAGTACCGATCTCAGGGGCAGGGATTTCATCACGTTGATGGAGCTCGATCGTGAGGAGATCGAGACCATCCTCGACACCGCTTTCGACCTCAAGCGCAAGCTCATCCGGGGCGAGCCCCACAAGCTCCTCGACGGGAAGACGCTGTTCATGCTCTTCTACAACACGTCGCTGCGTACGCGGAACTCGTTCGAGGTGGGGATGCAGCAGCTCGGGGGCCACGCCATCTTCCTCCAGCCGGGCGCGGTCTACACCCCCGCCCTCCCCGGCGAGGAGGTGGCCTACACCACCGAGCGCGTCTCCGACGTGGCCCGGGTGCTGTCGGAGATGGGCCACGGGATCGCGATCCGCATCTATGGGTCCAAGACAGGCTGGATGTACGGCAAGGGCAACCTCCTCATCCGGGAGTTCGCCCGTTGGGCCCGGATCCCCGTGATCAACATGGAGGACGACATGTACCACCCCTGCCAGGCCCTGGCCGACCTCATGGTGATGATCGAGAAGCTCGGGGAACTCCGGGGGAAGAAGTTCGTGATGTCCTGGGCCTATTCCGGCTCGGTGGAGAAGCCCTTGGCGGTGCCCCAGTCGGCCATCATCGCCGCCAGCTTCTTCGGGATGGAGATCACCCTCGCCCACCCCAAGGGCTTCGACCTCGACCCCAACGTCCTCAACTTCGTGGAGAAGAACGTGAAGCGGTACGGTGGTTCCTTCGAGCTCGTCCACGATATGGACGAGGCGTTCAAGGACGCCGATGTGGTGTACCCCAAGTCCTGGACGGTCCAGCCCACCGACGGCTCCGGCCCTATGGACCCCGAAAAGGCCAAGGCCCTATTCGAGGCCAACAAGCACTGGATCACCACCAAGGAGAAGATGGAGCTCACCAACGGCGCTATCTACATGCACTGTCTCCCCGCCGACCGGGGAATGGAGGTCACCGACGAGGTGATCGACGGGCCGAACTCCGTGGTGTTCGAGGAGGCCGGGAACCGTCTCCACGCCCAGAAGGGCCTCTTGGCGCTGATCCTGTGATGAATGGCCTGTCACGGGTGATCGGCGGGGCAACGGGAACCCATCGACGAAAGGAGGGAAAATGAGCTGGTTCGAGCTCGCGGGCAGGGATCTCATCTCCATCAAGGACTGGACCGACGAGGAACTCCGCATCGTCCTCCAGGTGACCGATCACCTCAAGGCCCTCCATTACGAGGGCGTCCCCCACTACCCTTTGAAGGATAAGACCTTCCTCATGCTCTTCTTCAACACCTCCACCCGGACCCGGCTCTCCTTCGAGACGGCCATGACCCAGCTCGGGGGGCACGCCCAGTACATCGACGCCTCGACCCTGAGGCTCTCCCTCGAGGACCGGCCCGGGGCCGGGGAGACGATCAAGGACACCGCTAAGGTGATGGCCCGTTATGCCGATGGGATCGGGATCCGGCTCCTCGAGGATAAGGTCTCCCGCTACGGCGAGGGGACCGAGATCATGTACCGTATGGCCAAGTACGCCGAGGTCCCGATCATCAACATGGCCTCGGACGTCTATCACCCTTGTCAGGCCCTCACCGACATCTACACCCTGAAGGAGAAGCTCGGGGACCTCAGGGGCGTGAAATACGTGATCATGTGGGCGTACTCCCCCTGGGTGCGCTCGTGGGGCTCGGTGCAATCGGAGCTCCTCATCGCCGCCCGCTTCGGGATGGAGGTGGTGCTCGCCCACCCCAAGGAATACGAACTGGACCGCGAGATCATCGAGCTCACCGGCAAGTACGCCGAGGAGAGCGGGGGACGGTTCGAGGTCACCCAGGAGTTGGACGACGCCCTCAGGGGGGCGGTGGTGGTCTTCCCGCGGAACTGGATGTCGCCGCGCCGCTACGAGATCGGGAAGGAAGAGGAGATAAAGCTGGCGCAGAAGTACATCGACTGGAAGTACACGGTGAAGCGCCAACGGGAGCTGTGCAAGCCCGGCTACCTCATGCACGTGATGCCGGTGGATCGGGGGAACGAGGCCGACCCCGAGATCTGCGACGATCCCGATCTCTCCTTCATCTACGATCAGGCCGAGAACCGTCTCCACGTGCAGAAAGCGATCCTGGCCCTCACCATGGGCGGACGCCTCAAGGGCTGACCCCGGACCCCGGACAGAGGAGGGGCGGGCCCTCCGGCGATGTACGGGGGGCCCGTTTTTTTGCGCTCCAGGACGACGCGGGCTCCGGGCCCCTTGCCCGGGGCCCCGCCGCGGGATTATAGTTATGCAAAAGTTACGTGTGGGAGGTGAGGCAAATGCGGAGGAAGCTGTGGACGGTCGCGCTCGTGGCCCTTTTCCTCGCCCCCCAGTCCACCTGGAAGACCACCTCCACCTGGAAACAGGAGGACCTGTTGGCATTCCAACCCGTGCTGGAGTTGATGCGGATGATCGCTTCGTCCGAGGAAGCGGGCCGGGAGACCGTGGCCACGGCCATCGCGGGCTTCATGGACCGGTTGATCTCGTTCCTGCGGGACCAGGGGGTGCCGGCGGAGACGCTCGATCGAATGTCGGAGGGGTTCGCCGAGGCCCGCCGGGCCTTCCTGGGCGGGGGGATCTCGACGGACGAATTCGGGGAGCGGGTGGCCGCGTTGGCGCGCGAGCTCCGGGCCCGGGCGGAGGAGCGGGGGGTCCAGGGGGTGCCCCGGGAGCTCCTCCAGGAGATCGGGCTCGACCCGGAGGCGATCGAGGCCCTACGCGCCGGGGACGAATTGGACCCGGAGGAGATCGTGGAGATCGCCGAGGAGATCGCTGAGGAGACCCTTGGGCCCGACGACGGGATTCCGCCGGACGAAGGGCCTCCCCCCGATGAGGCACCGCCGGACGAGGCCGCCCCGCCGGACGGGGAACCGCCACCGGACGAAGGCCCACCCCCAGACGAGGCCGCCCCGCCCGAGGAAGAGGGGCCTCCCCCCGAGGAAGACATGCCACCGCCCGACGACACCGGCTCATCGATGGACGAACCGCCGCCCGATGACGGGCCACCTCCGGATGATGGACCGCCCCCGGATGAACCGCCGCCCGATGATGACCCGGGACCCCCGCCCGACGAACCGTCGCCCGATGACCCGGGGCCCTGATGGAGCTGGGGAAGCTCCGATACATCGGAAGTTGAGCGCGGGGATTAGTGGGCTCAGTCGGTCAGGAAACCGCGGGCCACTTCCTCGGGATCCAGGCCCCGCCCCCGCTCCAGCGCCCGTTCGAGCTCCTCGGGCGACATCGCGTCCCTCAGCTTGGGCAGGAGATCCTCGACCTCCTCTTTGGCGTCGATCTCCAGCGCGGGATGGTGGAGGACCAACCCCAGGAGCTCCGCCGCCCGGCCCCATTCCCCCCGACGCATGAGATGCCCCGCCAGCTTGGCCAGACACCCCAACACCAGGGGGTGGGCCCCGACCTCCAGCGCCCGGCCCAGGCCCTCCCGTAGGTAGCCGACCCCCTCTTCCTCTTCGCCCACGGCGAAACATACCTCGCACAAGTTCATCAGGGAGATGATCTCCCCCAGGGAATCCCCGGTCTCCCGCCGCACGCGCAGGCTGTCCCGGTACAGCCGCTTGGCCTCGCCGTACTCCCCCATCCGGTAGGCGAGGTTCCCGAGATTGCTGAGCGAACCGGCGATCCCGGCCCGGTTGCCGGTCTCCCTCTCGATCGCCAGTCCCCGCTCGTGGAACGCCCTAGCCCGCTCGAGGTCCCCCAACTTCATCGCCACCACCCCGAGGTTGTTCAGGCACCGCGACATGCTGGGGAGATCGCCCAACTCCTCGCTGATCGCGAGGCCCTCGGTGAAGAGACCCCGGGCCTCCTCCAGCTCCCCGAGTAGCCCGTGAATGATGCCGAGGTTGTTGAGGGAAAGCGCCATCCCACGGCGATCGCCGAGCTCCCGCTCGAGGGCCAGGCCCTCTTGGTACAGCGCCTTCGCGTCTTCGTACCTCCCCTGTCTCCACGCCACCGTCCCCAACGCGTTGAGGGCCGCCGCGATCCCGGCGCGATCGCCGAGCTCCCGATACAGCCCCAACGCCTCCCGGAGGAGCCCCTCGGCCACGGGATGGTCCCCGAGGAACGACACCAGCTCGCCCAAGGAGGCGAGCGCGAACGCGGTCTCCCGGGCATCCCCGAGCCCCCGGGCCAGGGCCAGCCCCTCCTCGACGAGGGGCCTCGCCTCCCGAGAGGCCCCGAGCGCGTGCAGGAAGCGCCCGGCCCGGACGAGGACCTTCGCCAGGATGAGTCCCCCCTCGCCCCGGGCCCGCAGCGGCCCTATCGCCCCGGCGAAGAGTTCCTTCCCCTCCTGGAACCGCCCCCCGATCTCGTAGAACCGGTGGAGGCCGTCGATCAGGCCCGCGAGGGCCCCCTCGTCGAACTCCCCGAGCGCGAATCCCCACGCCGCCCGCAGGTTCCCGTGGTCCTCCCGCAACTCCTCCAGCGCCGCCTCTTGGTCCGCCCCGATCAGGCGCTCGGCACGCGTTTTGGCGAACGCGGCGTAATAGGCGCAATGTCGTCCGAGGACCTCGCGCTCCTCGTCTTCGTCCTCGCGCAGCCTCTCCAGGGCGTAGCCCCGCAGGAGCTCGTGGAGCCCGTAGCGACCCCCTTGCCCCCGGGTGAGGAGGGACTTGTCCACCAACGCCGCGAGGATGCGGAGGGAAACGCCCGCCACCTCGGCCGCCGCCTCCCTCCCGAAT
>JAADIW010000103.1 GCA_013151115.1 Caldisericota bacterium | reverse complement strand
CGGGGGCGGCGCCGGCCCCGGGGGCGGCGGCCACCGCCACGGGCACCGCGGCCTGGGCCGAGACCCCGAACCGCTCCTCGATAGCGGCCACGAGCTCAGCCAGCTCCTTTACCGACATCTCCTCGATGGCTTGCAGGATTTCCTCTTTGGTCATGACGACGCCTCCTTCTTCTTTTGGACTTCCGAAAGGGCCACCACAAGCTTACGCAGGATGCCCGCCAGGGCAACGGCCAGGCCCCGGATCGGGCCCGCGATCGCCCCGGCGAGCCGCGCCAAGAGCTCCTCCCGGGTGGGGAGGTCCGCTATTTTATCCGCTTCCTCGGGGGGAAGCGTCTCACCCTCGAAGATCCCCACCTTCACCTTGAGCTGCGGGAACTTCTTGCGCGACTCCCGCACCGCCCGGAAGGGGACCGTGGGGTCGTCGTAGCCGATAACGATGGCGTTGGGCCCGTGGAGGTACTTGGTGAGCTCCACGAGGCCCAGCTCCTCGGCGGCGATGCGGGTGAGGGTGTTCTTGATCACCCTGAACTCCAGGCCCTTCTCCTTCATATATTCCCGCAGCTCCACCATCTCCGGCGCGGGGATCCCCAGGTACTCCACCAACACCAGTGCTTGGGCCTTGGAGAGCTTCTCCTTGAGGGCCTGAACCTGGGCTACTTTCTCCGGTCTCGGCATCTCGTCCCCCTCAAAGCTTCTGCGCGAGCTGGATGAGCTCCCGCTCGTCCACCGGGATCCCGGGGCCCATGGTGGAGGAGATGGTGACGCGCTGGAGGTAGCGGCCCTTGAACCCCTCGGGCCGCCGGTCCAGGATCGCCCGGGTCAGGGCCACCAAGTTCTCCAGGAGCTTCTCCGTGTCGAAGGAGACCTTCCCGAAGGGGGCATGGACGATCCCGTAGCGGTCGGCACGGAACTCCACCATCCCCTGCTTCATCTCCTTGACAACGCGGGCGACGTCCATGGTGACGGTACCGGTCTTGGGCGAGGGCATGAGGCCCCGGGGACCGAGGATCCGGCCGAGCTTCCCCACCACCGGCATCATGTCGGGGGTGGCGATCACCCGGTCGAACTCGAGCCACCCCTCCTTTTGGATCCGCTCGGCGAGCTCCTCCCCGCCCACGTAGTCGGCCCCGGCCTCCTCGGCCTCGCGGATCTTCTCGCCCCGGGCGAACACCAGCACCCGCACGGTCCTCCCGATACCGTGAGGCAGGACCACCGTGCCCCGGATGGGGTACTGGGAGGGGTTGATCCCCAGGTTGAACGCGGCCTCGGCGGTCTCATCGAACCTGGCCGTGGCCGTCCGCTTCATGAGCTCGATGGCCTCCCGCACCGGGTAGACCCGGGTCTTCTCCACCACCGCCACCGTCTCGAGGTACCGCTTGGAGCGCTTCATCCCTCGACCACCTCGATTCCCATGTTCTTGGCCGTGCCGAGGACCATACGGATCGCGGCCTCGAGGTCCTTGGTGTTCATGTCGGGGAGTTTCCGCTCGGCGATGCGCCGCACCTGCTCCATGGTGACCTTTCCCACCTTGATGCGGTTGGGCTCGGGCGATCCCTTCTCGATCCCCGCCGCCTTCTTCAGGAGGACGGAGACCGGGGGCTGCTTGAGCACGAAGTCGAAGGACCGATCGGAGTAGACGGTGATCTCCACCGGGATCAGGATCCCGGGCTCCTCGTTCTTGGTGGCCTCGTTGAACTTCTTGCAGAACTCCATGATGTTGACCTTGTGCATGCCCAGCACCGGCCCCACCGGCGGCGCCGGGCTCGCCTGGCCCGCGGGGATCTGCAATTTGATCTTGGCCGCGACCTGCTTAGCCATCCCTTCCTCCTTATTAGATCTTGGCGATGCCGTCCAAGCTTATCCGCACCGGTAGCTCCCGGCCAAAGATCTTGACCGATACCACCGCCTCCTCGGCCTCCTTGTCGATCTCCTTGATCTCGCCGGTGAAGTCCGCGAAGGGCCCCTCGATGATCTGGACGATCTCGCCGACCTCGAACTCCACCTCCACCCTGGGCTTGCGCTCCTCCTCCACCGTGGGCGCCTCGGCCAGCCCGGCGGAACGCTGCACCGCGAGCATCTCCTGCCCATCGATGGGGATGGGGTGGAACCGGTTCCCCACGAACCGAGCCCCCTCGATCCCCGCGAGCAGCTCCCGCATCTGCTCCTCGTCGAGCCCCATCTTGGCGAACACGTACCCGGGGAAGAGCCGCCGCTTCTCGATCCGGTGGATGGAGATCACACGCTTCTCCTTGTATTCCTTGACCTTCACCAGGCCGGAGGCGTTGGCATAGATCTTGTGTTCGCGCTCGATCTCGAACCCCTCGGGGAGCTCCTGGCCCTCGCGGAGCCGGGGGCAGAGCTCCTCGGGGATGATCCTCGTTTCACGGGTCCCATCGGCGTATTCCAGGGTGACGCGGCGGACCTTCTCCCTGGCCACGATCTGGCCCTGGATGTCGATGCGGTAGCGGGAATCGGAATCGGTGGTGATGGGGACCCCGGCGCGCACCCGTTCGCCCACGCGGATGTCCCGGCGGAGCTGCTTGTCCTGGGGGACCAGGTATTCCTTCTCGGTGCGGTCCACCCGCTCCACCACGATACGCCACATGGGCTCGATGGACACCACCCTGGCCGGCTTCGGGAGATGCCGCGGGGGGCGGCGGGCGATGAGGGTCCCCCGTTCCACCCGCTCGTTGTTGTTCACCAGCAGGTCGTAATCGTATGAGACCCGGTACTCGGTGGCGCGGCCACGGCGGGAACGGGAGGTGACCACCTCCTCCACCGGGACGAGGAAGTACTCCACCTCGCCGTCCCGACGGATGGGCTCGAAATACCGCTCCCAGCCGAGCTGGCGCACGCGCTCCTCGAGTTGTTTCTTCACGCGCAGCTCGGAACCGGCGGAGGTCTGGATGGCATACCACTTTTTGCGCTGCATCCTCGTCGGGTTCTCGTTTCTCTGCTTTACCTCTTTAGGAGGGCGCTGAGGATGGCCTTCACGACGGTGTCCACGAGGCCCAGGTAGATCGCCAGGGCCACCACCATGATGAGGATCAGGGCCGTGAAGGCCGCCACCTGTTGCCAAGAGGGCCAACTGACCTTCTTGGCCTCAGCGATTACGGCCCGAAAGTAATCCTTGATCTTCTGGATCATCGATCGTCCCCCTTGCAGGCCCGGAGGGACTCGAACCCCCAACCTCCGGATTTGGAGTCCGGTGCTCTGCCAGTTGAGCTACGGGCCTGTCCACCCCTTATTTTAAACCTCTTTGTGGGTCGTGTGGCGACGACACCACCTGCAGTACTTCCGCAGGACCAACTTGTCCCGCCGGTTCTGGCGATTGCGCGTGGTGTGATAATTCCTGCGCCCGCATTCGGCACAGGCCAGGCTCACCAACAGGATGTTGTCCTTTTTCGCCATATCACTTGATGATTTCCGTCACCACGCCCGCGCCCACGGTGCGGCCGCCCTCGCGGATGGCGAACCGCTGCCCCTTCTCCAGGGCCACGGGCTTGATGAGCTTGCAGCGGAGGCCGTCCACGTTGTCCCCGGGCATCACCATCTCGACGCCCTCGGGGAGCTGGATCTCGCCGGTGACGTCGGTGGTGCGGAAGAAGAACTGCGGCTTGTACCCCGAGAAGAACGGGGTATGGCGGCCGCCCTCGTCCTTGGAGAGGACGTACACCTGGGCCAAGAACTCGGTGTGCGGGGTGATGGTCCCGGGGGCGGCCAGGACCTGACCGCGCTCCACCTCGTCCTTTTCGATGCCGCGCAGCAACACGCCGATGTTGTCGCCGGCGATGGCCTCGTCCAGCACCTTGTTGAACATCTCGATGGAGGTGGCCACGGTCTTCTTGATCTCGTCGGTGAGCCCCACGATCTCCACCTCATCGCCCGGGCGCAGGCGTCCGCGCTCCACACGGCCGGTCACCACGGTGCCGCGGCCCTTGATGGAGAACACGTCCTCGATGGGCATGAGGAACGGCTTGTCCTCCTCGCGCTTGGGGAGCGGGATGTAGTTATCCAGGGCCTCGAGGAGGTCGAGGATGGGCTTGACGGCCGGGTCATCCAGGGAGGTGGCCTTGAGGGCCTGGAGGGCCGAACCCCGGATCACCGGGACCTCGTCGCCCGGATAGTCATATTCCTTGAGGAGATCGCGTACCTCCATCTCCACCAGGTCCACGAGCTCCGGGTCGTCGACCATGTCCACCTTGTTGAGGAAGACGACGATGGCGGGCACGTTCACCTGGCGCGCGAGGAGCACGTGTTCGCGGGTCTGGGGCATGGGGCCGTCGGCGGCGGACACGACCAGGATGGCCCCGTCCATCTGGGCGGCGCCGGTGATCATGTTCTTCACGTAGTCCGCGTGGCCGGGGCAGTCGATGTGGGCGTAGTGCCGGTTCTCGGTCTCGTACTCCACGTGGGCCACGTTCACGGTCAGGATCTTCGTCTCGTCGCGGCGGAACAGCTTGGCGTCGGCCTTGGCCACCTCGTCGTAGGAGCGCTCCTTGGCGAGCCCCTTCATGGCCAGGACCTTGGTGATGGCCGCGGTGAGGGTGGTCTTCCCGTGATCGATGTGTCCGATCGTCCCCACGTTCAGGTGCGGCTTCGTACGGACAAACTTCTCCTTTGCCATCCCTATCCTACCTCCTTGCTGTTATTGGCGTGGCAAAAATTATGGAGCGAGAGCGCTCCGTGCTGGAGCCCGCGGGCGGATTCGAACCGCCGACCTCACCCTTACCAAGGGTGCGCTCTGGCCGTCTGAGCTACACGGGCACCCCCGCAGATCCGCATTTTACCTCTCCAAACGCAACACAACAACCTGGTGGAGGGGGAGGGATTCGAACCCCCGAAGGCCTCAAGCCGCCGGGTTTACAGCCCGGTGCGTTTGACCGCTTCGCTACCCCTCCAGGACGTTGAAATTTTACCGCCTCGCTCCGCGAGGCTAAAGCCCGTGGCCCGACTCGAACGGGCAACCCTCCGCTTACAAGGCGGACGCTCTACCGATTGAGCTACACGGGCTCCCGAAACCGGATTCTATGCCGGCCCTCCGGCCCGGTCAACGGGGAGGGAATAGACCCGAACGCGGCGGCGCCGCGGCCCGTCGAACTCGCAGAAGTACACCCCCTGCCACGTGCCCAGCGCCAGCCTCCCCCCCTCCACGGGGAGCATCAGCGTCGGGCCCAACAGCGCCGAGCGGAAGTGGGCGGGGGAGTTCCCCTCCGCGTGGCGGAAGGGGATCCCGGGGACCATGGCCGCCATGGCGGCGTTCACGTCGTGGCGGACATCGGGGTCGGCCGCCTCGTTCACGGTGAGGGCGGCGGTGGTGTGCGGACAGAAGAGGACCACGAACCCCTCGGCAAGCCCCAGCTCCCGGATCGCCTCCTCCACCCTCCCCGTGATATCCAGGACCTCATCGTGGGCGCGGGTGGAGACGGTGATCTCCACGTGCCTCATCCCAACGCCTCCTCCAGCTCCCGCATGAGGCCCTCCCGGTCCTCGAGGCCACGCACGTGGAGGACCACCTCCCCCTCCTCGCCCCGGGTTACGGAGACGAGCTCGAGCTCCCAGCGCGAGAGGACCGCGAGGGCACGGTAGAGTTCCCGATGGTCGTCCAGCTTCAGGCGGATCCGCGTCCCCTCCTCCCCGATGCCGGTCATCCGCACCAGGGCGCGGAGCGCGCCCCCGCGGGTGATCACGCCCACCAGTCGCTCCCCATCCAACACCGGCAGGACCGCGTACCGGTCCACCAGGAGGGCCAGGGCCCGCTCCACCGGGTCGTCGGCCTGGAGGACCACGGTGGGCTGGGCCGCGAGCTTCCCCGCGGGGAGCTCGGGCCGCGGGGCGGCGTCCAGGGCCTTCCGCGTGAGGAACCCGACGAGCCGGCCGTCCGCGTCCACCACCAGGACCAGGGCGAGCCCCAGGTCCTGGGCGAGCCGCTGCGCTTCCTCCACCGGCGTCTCAGCGAGCACCGTGGGGGGATCGGGTTCCATCCACGCCCTAACCTTCATGGGAGGCTTTCGCCTCCGCCACGATCTTCTCCTGGAGCTGTGCGGGCACGAAGTCGTAGCGGAGGAATTCCATCTGGAAGGTGGCCCGCCCCTGGGTCATGGATTTGAGGTCCAGGGCATAGGAGAGGAGCTCGGCCAGGGGCACCTCCGCCTTGACGACCGTCTTCCCGTCCTGCGACTCCATCCCGAGCACCTTCCCCCGGCGCGCGTTCAGGTCCGAGATGATATCGCCGGTAAAGGCCTCGGGGGCGGTCACGGTGAGGAGCATGATCGGCTCGAGCAACGCCGGCTCCGCCTTCTCGGCGGCGAGCTTGAACGCCTGGCGCGCGGCGATCTTGAACGAGAGCTCGGAGGAGTCCACCGGGTGGTACATCCCGTAGAACACCACGGCCTTGATGTCCACCATGGGGTAACCGGCGAGCACCCCCTCCTGCATCGCCTCGCGCACCCCTTTCTCCACCCCCGGGATGAACTGCTGGGGGATGACGCCCCCCTTCGTCTCGTCCACGAACTGGAAGCCCTCGCCCCGGGGGAGGGGCTCGATGCGCAGGTGCACCTCGCCGAACTGGCCGTGTCCACCGGTCTGCTTCTTATGGCGGTACTGGGCGGTGGCCTGTTTCCTGATCGTCTCGAGGTACGGGATCTTGGGGATGCGGAGCTCCACCTCCACGTTGTAGCGGTTCTTCAGGCGCTCCCGTACCACATCGAGCTGTACGTCGCCCATCCCCGCGAGGATCGCCTCCTTCGTCACGTTGTCGCGCTCGAACTCGAGGGTGGCCTTGGTGGACACGATGTCCCGCATGGCGGTGGAGAGCTTCTCCTCATCCCCCTGGGACTTCGGGTAGACGGCGCGGGAGAAGACGGGCTTGGGGAACGGCGGTTGGGGATAGGGCTCCGCCCCCTCCACGGCGATGGTGTCGCCGAGGGCGATGTCCTCGAGCTTGCCCAGGGCGGCGATATCGCCCCCCGCCGCCTTCCCGGACTTCTCCAGTTTCGTACCGCGGAGAGTATAGATATCGCGTATCTGGACCTTATTTCCCGTGCGCAGGTGGACCCAAGCGTTGCCCTCCGCGAGCTCGCCCCCGGTCACCCGCACGAACGCGATCCGGCCGAGGTACGGGTCGGAGAGGATGTTGAAGGCCCACAGGCGCGGCACGTCTTCGATCTCGGGGGCGGGGGCCAGGGCCCGGAGCGCTTCCAGGAGCTCGGCGACCCCCACTCCGCCCGTGGCGGAACCCCACAGCACCGGGACGAAGGTCCCCTCGGCGACCCCCGCGGCCAGGGCGGAGGCGAGCTCCTCGGCGGTGATCTCCTCGTCGCTCAGGAACTTCTCCGCCAGGGCGTCGTCCAGGGAGGCGATCTCCTCCACGAGCTGGGCCCTCAACTCCTCCACGCGGCCCTGGATCCCCTCGGGCACCGGGATCTTCCCCTTCGGTCCCGTAGCCGCGCCGCTCAGGAGGTCCACGACCCCCACCAATTGCCCGCCCTCCTTTATGGGCCACTGGACGGGCCAGAAACTCGCGCCCAGCCCCTCGCGCAGGGCGTCAAGGGCCTTGTCCGGATCCGCCTCGGGGCGATCCATCATGTTGACGAAGACCACCACGGGCTTCCCGGCCTTGGTCAGGATCTCCCACGCCTGCTCCGTGACCACCTCCACCGGCTTCTCCCCGTGGACCACCAGCACCACGAGGTCCGCGGTGTACGTGGCCTTGATCGTCTCCTCGATGAACTCGCCGAGCCCGGGGGCCACGAGCAGGTTGAACTTGGTATCCTTCCAGTTACACGAGCAGACCGCGAGATCGATGGAATACCCGCGCCTCTTCTCCTCGGGGGAGGCGTCCAGCTGGATCTCCTTCTCCCCCGCCTTCTCCAGGAGCGCGGCCGCGAGCGTCGTCTTGCCGGAGCCAGAATGACCTACGAAACCGATGTTCCGAGTTTGCCCCATCCACATCACCCCGATCGAAGCGGATTCCTGCGGAGTATATCCACGGGATCCCTCCCAGGCAAAAGAACCCGAGGGGAAGTGCATTCGCGGGGTCCCTGAAAATATGAGGGTTTTGCGGAGGAAGGGTGGGGCCCTTATCCTCGGGGCGAAGGAGGGAGTGTGTATGGACAAGAAATGGATATTCCTCGCCGTTCTGATAACGATCGGGCTCCTGGCCGCGGTGGGGCTGTTCCGCCGTGGCCCGATGGGCGAGGGCTTTCCCCCCGCCCTCGTCCGGGGCCCTTGGACCTCGGCGGTGGGCGATGCCGTGATCGTATCGTTTCAGCTCGATCCCCCCGCGGGGGGCGAGGTCCTGTACGGGCCCGCGGACGAGGGCCCCGTGGCGGCGGCCGCGTTCTCCCCCGTGGACGGGCCCGTCCACGTCAGGCTCGCCGGGCTCGAACCGGGCACCCGCTACGTCTATCGCATCGCCCTCGCCGACGGTTCCCGCACGCCCCCGGGGCGCTTCGTCACACCCCCCGAGGGGTTCACGCCGTTCACCTTCCTGGTCTACGGCGATACCCGCACCTTCTACGACCGTCACCGCATAGTGGCCGACCGCATGGCCGAGGAGGACGCGGCCTTCGTGGTTCACACCGGCGATCTCATCGAATCGCCGATGGAGGGCGAGTGGGACGCGTTCTTCTCCTCGGGGCGCCGGCTCTTCCTCTCCGCGCTCTTCTTCCCCGTGCTCGGCAACCACGAACGCAACAGCCTCTCCTACTACAGGCTCTTCGAGCTCCCCGGCGCGGGGGGCAAGAAGGGGGAACAGTGGTGGAGCTTCCGTTGGGGCGACGTCCTCTTCGTGGGGTTGGACTCGAACACCCAGTATCTCCAGTTCACCGGCCTCCGGGCGGAGACCGAGTGGCTCAAGGAAGTGCTCTCCCAGGACGCCCGGTTCAAGTTCGTGTTCTTCCACCATCCCCTCTACAGCTCCGATCTCTACTACGGTGGTAACGAGGGCCTGGCCAAGCTCTGGCACCCCATCTTCGTCGAGACGGGGGTGGACATCGTGTTCTGTGGCCACGTACACGCCTACGAACACATCGTCCGGGACGGAGTCCATTACGTCACCACGGGCGGAGGTGGGGCTCCGGCGTACCCCCTGGGGGAGCCCGTTGAAGGCGGGGTCTTCTCCGCGCAGCTCCTCCTCCATTACATGCGCGTTCGGGTGACCCGGGACGCCGCTGAGGTGGAGATGGTGCCCGTGGCCCGGGTCCCGCTCGGGGAGGAGGAGGGAGAGGTGGTGCCCGTGGAGGCGGAACCGCTCGAGCGGTTCACGGTGGAGGCCCGGTCACCGGTTCCCCAACCGTGACGAGGTCCCGGATCCGCTCCAACGTTACCGGACCGATGCCCTCCACCTGGAGGAGGTCCTCCACGGCCGCGAACGGGCCGTGGGCCTCGCGATAGGCCACGATCCGGCGGGCGAGTTCGGGCCCGATGCCCGGGAGTCGTTCCAGGTCCGCGGCGGTGGCGGTGTTCAAGTCCAACGGGCGTCTCTCCGCGAACTCCACCGGGGCGATCTCCAGCTCTAAGACGAGGGTCCGGGCGGCGGGCGGCCCCGGCGCCTCCCCCGTCGGGATCAGCAGGATGCCGGCGTAGAGGACGAGGAGGAAGGAGAGGAAGGCCGCGACGCGGAAGCGGAGGTCAGTCCCGCAGGAACAGTTCCTCGATCCTGCGCTTGCCCCATTTCTCCCGTTCAAGCCGCATCCTCTCCGGCCAGGCCCCATACCGGGGCTTCGTGAACTTCCCGCGCCAGTGCCGGAGGAAGATTTCCCCCAGCCGGCGGCGGAGCTCGGGATGGTCCGCCAGGAA
>JAADIW010000106.1:2195-14361 GCA_013151115.1 Caldisericota bacterium | reverse complement strand
CTCGAACGCGGCCCCTGCGCGACCGTGGAGTGCGTGGAGGAGATCCCCTGTAACCCCTGTGAGGAGGCGTGCCCGGCGGGGGCCATCGCGGTGGGGGACCCCATCACCAACCCCCCGACGTTGGACTACGAGCGGTGTACCGGGTGCGGGACCTGCGTCGGGGTATGCCCGGGGCTCGCCATCTTCCTCCTCGACCTCTCGAGGGGGCATCCCCGGGTGACGGTGCCCCACGAGCTCCTCCCGGTGCCCGAAAGCGGGAAGGAGGTGGAGCTCCTCTCCCGGGAGGGGATGGTCCTCGGCCGGGGGAGGGTGGTGCGGACGCGGCGGGCCGGGACCACCTGGATCGTCACCGTGGAACTCCCCGCGGAGGGGCTCCTGTGGGAGGTCAGGGCGATAAGGGAGCCGCGATGACCCGCCACCCATCCCGCGTCCCGCGCCGCAAGGACCCCGATGATCCGGTGGTCTGCCGCTGTGAGGAAGTGACGGTATCACAGGTGGTGCGGGCGATCCGGGAGGGCCACGACACCCTGGAGGAGCTGAAACGGCACCTGCGGGCGGGGATGGGGCCCTGCCAGGGGAGGACGTGTCTTCCGCTTTTGGCGCGGATCCTCGCCCGGGAGACGGGGAGGCCGTTGCCCGAGGTGATGGAGGAAGTGTCCATCAGGCCCCCGTTGGTTCCCACGCCGCTCGAGCTCTGGAGGGGCGGATGAAACGCCGCGCGGATGTGGTGATCATCGGGGCCGGGGTCACGGGCGCCGCACTGGCGTACGAGCTCGCCCGACGGGGCATCCGGGACGTGGTGGTCCTCGAGCGTAGGTTTCCCTGTTCCGGGGCCACGGGGCGTTGCGGCGGGGGGATCCGCCAGCAGTTCACCACCCCCCACAACATCCGCCTGGCCATGGAATCGGTGGAGCGCTATGGGACCCTCTCCGAGGAGCTCGGGGTGGACATCGAGTTCATCCAGGGAGGGTACCTGATCCTGGCGGAGACCGAGGGGGAGCGGGAGGCCCAGCGAAAGGCGGTGGCGCTCCAGAACGACCTGGGACTCCCCTCGAGGCTCCTCACTCCTCGGGACGCCAAGCGAATCCTTCCCCTCTTGGACGAGACCACCATCGTGAGCGCCACCTACTGTCCCACCGATGGCCACGCCAATCCGTTCCGGGTGGTGGAGGGGTACCTCGCCCGGGCCCGGGAGCGTGGAGCGGTGCTTGAGAAATTCACCGAGGTGGTGGATCTAGAGGTGAAAGGGGGGCGGATCGTAAAGGTCCGCACGAGCCGGGGGGATGTGTCCCCCGGGACCGTGGTGAACGCCGCCGGGGCGTGGTCGGGGGAGATCGCCCGCATGGCCGGGGTGAAGCTCCCCAACCGCCCCGTCCGCCACGAGATCGCCATCACCGAGCCGGTGGAGCCCTTCATGGAGGTGATGGTGATCTCGATCCACAACGGGATCTACTTCTCCCAGACCGCCGAGGGTCAGATCATCGGGGGGATCGGGAACCCGGGGGAGAGGCCGGGCCACGACACCTCCTCATCCCTCGGGTTCCTAAGGCGCTACGCGCGGGAGCTCACGCGGTACGTCCCGGCCCTGGGGCAGCTGGCGGTGCTCAGGCAGTGGGCCGGGCTCTACGACGTGACCCCCGACGCGCAACCGATCCTCGGACCGACCCCGGGCCTCGAGAACTTCGTCCAGGCCAACGGTTTCTCCGGCCACGGGTTCATGATCGCCCCCGCGGTGGCCCGGCACCTCGCGGATTACATCGAGAAGGGCGTCCTCTCCGAGAACCTCGCACGGCTATCGTTGGAGCGCTTCGAGCGCGAGCTCCACGGGGAGGCCTTCGTGGTGGGGTGAGCGCCCGGCTCAGGCGGAGAGGAGCTCCCCGAGCCGGGAGAGACCCCCCACCGCGGCCAGCGCTTTGAGACCCAGGGACCATAGCTGCGGGGCGCGTTTGAGCTCGCGCACGAGCCGCGAGGGGTAATCCATGTCCCCCCGCTCGGCCAGGAACGCGGAGAGCGCCCGGTCGCCGAGGACGGCGACGAGGCGGTTCAATTCCCCGTCGGAGAGCGCGAGGAAGGCCCGCCTGGCGCGGAGGCCGAACTCGATCTCCCGCCCGAGCTTTTCACGCCAGCGCGCTTCATACTCTGCGGGCTCCCCGTCCGCGATGAGCCTCCCCAGGAGCCGGGCCGCCGTTCCCCCGTAGTAAAGCCCGCCGCCCGTCAGGGGTTTCACCTGGGCCGCCGCGTCCCCCACGAGGAAGGTCCCCCCCGCCGAGACCCGAGCGGGGGGACCGATGGGGATGAGCCCCCCGGATACGCCCCGTATCGGGGCGTTCGGAAAACGGCGGGCGAGGAAGCGGCGCAGGAGATCCGCGGCACCCTTCGTCTCGGTAGTGGCGAGGCCCGCCCGGACGGTGTCGCCAGCGGGGATGGCCCAGGCGAAGAACCCGGGGGCATGGTCCCGACCGAGGAAGATCTCCACCCGGTCCGGCCGTCCCGATCGCACGGCCACCTCCGCCTGGTAGGCGACGAGGACCTCCCGCGGCCCCGGAAGCCCTGTCCAACGGGCCACGGCGCTCATCGCCCCGTCCGCCCCCACGAGGATCCCCGGGCGGAATTTCCCCGCGGTTGTGTGGAGCGCCGTGCCGTCCCAGCCCAACACCGATACGCCCTCCATCACCCGGGCTCCCGCGTCCCGGGCGCGTGCCCGAAGGCGGGCGTCGAGGCGCTTCCTGTCGATGACCACCGCCTTCGGTCGGGAGGAGAGGAGCGCGGCGTCGCTCCCCCCGGGGCCGTGGATCACTGCCCCGTGGATCTCGGCGAGGACCAGGTCCCGGGAGACGCCCAATTCGTCCGCGGCGCGCGTGGAGATGAGGCCGGCGCAGCGGAGGGGGGCATGCGGCGACCGCTCGAAGAGCACGACCTTCGCGCCGCCCGCGGCGGCCTCCCGGGCCACGATGGCCCCGGCCGGGCCTCCCCCCACCACCGCGAGATCGATCTTCTCCACGGGTCCATCCTAATCGCCGGATTCTGCGGCCACAACGCCGACGTTCCCCGTTCCCCATCTTTTCCGTTAAACTCGGTCGGGTTGGCCTCCGTTCGGACCTTCCTCTGGGAAAGGAGGGGGATTGCTCGCACTCTGGGGGATATTCGGCCTCTCGGCCCTGGCGGTGGTGATCGCGGGCTACAAGCTCGGCCAGTACGGGGACGAGATCGCCGAGGCCACGGGGATCGAGCGCGCGTGGATCGGGATGTTGCTCCTCGCCACCGTGACCTCCCTTCCCGAGCTCGCCACCACCGTGACCGCGGGGGCCATCGTGGCCCCCCAGATCGCCCTGGGGAACATCTTCGGGAGCAACCTCTTCAACATGGCCCTCCTCTTCGTCATGGAGGCCGTGTCGTTCTGGATCCTGGGACAGCGCGATCTCCCGCCGCTCCTCGCCAACGTGGGCTACGGACAGCTCCGCTACGCTTCGGTGGCCATCTCCCTCACGGCGCTCGCGGTGGTGGGGATCGGCCTGGGGAGCGGGGGGGAATTTCTGGGGATGGGACCCGTGAGCTGGGCCATATTGGTGGTCTATCCCCTGGGGGTATGGGCCCTGTACCGTCCCCGCGATCCCGGGGCGGGCCTGCCGCCGCGCCCCCGGGATGCCGTCGTTCCCCTGCTCAAGTTCGCGGCGGCGGCGGCCGTGGTGATCGTGGCGGGGATGTACCTCGCCCGTACCGGCAAGGGGATCGCGCTCCGGACGCGCCTCACCGGGACCTTCATGGGGGCGATCTTCATCGCGGCGAGCACCTCGCTGCCCGAGCTCATGTCCTGTATCGGCGCTTTGAGGATCCGCTCCTTCGACCTCCTAGTGGGAAACCTCTTCGGTTCGAACATGTTCAACATCTTCACCATCCCCTTCGCCGATCTGGCCTATCGGGGGTCGCTCCTCCCCGCGGGTTCCCGGGAGCAGATGGTAGTGGCGGCGTTGAGCGTGGTGTTGATGTCGATCGCCGCCTTCGGGATCGAACGTCGCTCGCGACGGCGGTTCCTCGGGATCGGGCCCGAGGCCTGGGGCATCCTCCTCGTCTACCTCGTCGCGGTGTACGTCCTCTTCCGAAGGGGCATCGAGTTCTGAGCCCCTCCGGGAACGGGCGCGGCGCGAAATCCCCCGGTCGGCGCCTATAATTCGCCCGCGGCTAAGGAGGGAGATTGCGCGAACGCATACTGGGGGGCCCGATCCTCGGGACGATGTTCGTCCTCGCGTGGCCGGTGGTGGTCTCCAACGCGCTTCAAGCCCTTTACAACCTGATCGACGCCTTCTGGTTGGGCAAGGTCTCCACCGAGGCCCTCTCCGCCCCCACGGTGGCCTGGCCGGTGATCTTCACGTTCATGGCGCTGGGGATCGGGTTCCAGGCCGCGGGTTCGACCCTGGTGGCCCAGCACACCGGCGCGGGCGACCGCGCGGGCGCTGATCGCGCCGCGAGCCAGGTGTTCTCCTTTCTGTTCCTGCTCTCGATCTGCGTCGGGCTCACGGGATGGGGTCTCGCGCCCCGGATCCTGCGCCTCGTGGGGACTCCCGCCGATATCTACCCCCTCGCCGTCTCGTATCTCCGGATCGTGGCCCTCGGGTTCCCCCTGATGTACGGGGCCTTCGCCTTCACCGGGCTGCTGTTGGGGGTGGGGGATACCCGGACCCCGATGTACCTCATGGGCGCCTCGGTGGTCGCCAATGCCGTCCTCGACCCGTTCCTCATCTTCGGATGGGGGCCGCTTCCGGAACTCGGGGTGGCGGGGGCGGCCTACGCCACCGTGGGCTCCCGGGGCATCGCCGCCTGCGTGGGGATATGGTTGCTGGCGACCGGGCGGGTGGGCGTGAGGCTCCGGCCCCGCTGGCTCCTCCCCCGCCCGGCGGATGTGGGCAGGATCCTCCGTGTCGGGGGCCCGAACGCCGTGGATCAGACCGCCACCTCCCTCGGGTTCGTGGTGCTGATGGGACTGGTGGCGGGGTTCGGCACCGCCGTGGTGGCCGCCTACGGGATCGGCCAGCGCATCATCCATCTCCTGAACGTGGCCATCTGGGGAGCCACCACCGCCCTTCTCACCATGGTGGGCCAGAACCTCGGGGCCGGACAGTTCGACCGCGCCGAGGAGATCGCGCGTCGGGGGATCCGGAGCACCGTGGGGCTGCTCGTCCTCGTGTCGCTGGCCGCCTTCCTCCTGCGGGAACCTCTCTACCGGCTCTTCATCTCAGACCCCGCCGTCATCGCCGAGGGCAAGAGGTTCCTGGGGATCTTCGGGTTCTCGGTGCCCTTCTTCGGGATGTTCGCCGCGGCGAGCGCCGTCTTCCGCGGGGCGGGACACACGGTACCCCCGATGGTATTCTCCCTCGTGCGCCTCTGGGGCCTGCGTATCCTCTCCTCGTGGATCTTGGCGTACGGGCTCGGCCTGGGTCCGTGGGGGCTGTGGGTGGGGATGTCCCTCAGCAACTACCTCGGTGGCCTCGGGCTTTACCTGTGGCTCCTGCGGGGCACCTGGAAGCGAAGGTTGGTCGGCCCCGAGCCCGGGCAGGTCCTGGCCGGTCCGGATTGAGGGCCCGCGGCCGACCGACCGGCATCGGCCCGAGGGGCGCGGTGATCCCGGGGCCGATCGAAAGGATCGTCGGAGATGGACAAGGTGTGCGGCCTGTTCGTGGTGATCCTGTGTTCGGCGATGTGGCTATCCGCCGTCGCGGCCCACCGGACGATCCCCCTGCCCGGAGGGGCCCTGGGGTTGGGGCTGGCCTGGGCCCCGAGCGGGGAGGCGCTCGCCGTGGCTTACCTGGACGGGGGCACGGTATCCCGCCTCCGGCTGATCTCGCTCCCCGCGGGAGGGGTCGCGTGGGAGGTCGGGTTGGGAGAGATCCCGATCGGAAGCCCCATCCCGTGGATCTCGCGGCTGGATTTCTCGCCCGATGGGGCGCTGCTCGCGGTGGGCATGCCCGGCGCCATCCGGGTGCTCTCCGCCCGGGGTGGCGCCCCCGTGGCGGATATGCGGCTCGACGGGAGCACCGTGCCCGTGGGGCTGCGGTTCCTCCCCCGAGGGGGACTCCTCGCCGTGTTGGCCCACGCGGACCGGTGGCCCCCGCCTCCCCTGGACGCCGGGATGAGGGCCGCTATCTCCTTCCAAGTTTGGGACATGGGATGGGAGATCTCCGAGGCACCGGTGGTCATCGGGGAGCGGCCCCTCCCGTTACTCCCCCGGCCGCTGGATGCCTTCAGCGGCGATCGCCGTTTCTTCGCCAGCGTGAACGTCCATCCCGAGGAGGGGAGGTGGCTGTTGGGTTACCTGGGGACCGAGAGCGGTGAAGGGAGGGTCTACGGGCTGGCGGACATCGTGCCCGAGGGAGCGGCGAGGCCCGGCGCCCTGGCGATAAGTCCGGACGGCCGGGAGGCCGCGCTGGGCGTGGAGACGTCGGGGGAGGGAGGGGTTCCCCTCGTGGTCAGGTTCCGCCTGGCCACGGGCGAGGTGGTGGGGGCCCACGTCCCCTGTGGCTCCGCTCGGTGTGGCGTCTCGGCCCTTTCCTATAGCCCCGACGGCGAACTCCTCGTGTTCGCCATCCGGTCCGAAGCTGGTTCCCATCTCGGGTTCATCGATACCACGTCCGGCGCGGAAGGGCTGTTCTGCCGAGCGCGGGATGGGGTCACCTGCCCCGGGTCCGCGGCCTTGTTTGCCCCGTCCGGGGCGCTGTTGGCCGTCCTGGGGCCGACCGAGGTGACTCTGTGGCGGATCACCCACGGGTGTCGAGGGCGGATGTGATCGCGCCCTTTCGGCCCCCGGGCGCGGCCGGCCGCTTGTGGGTAAAGCCGAGGCTCGCTAGCATGGAGCGGTATGCCGGGGAAACTCGAGGTCATCACGGGATGCATGTTTGCGGGCAAGACGGAGGAGCTCCTCAGGAGGGTGGAGCGGGCTCGCATCGCGAAGAAACGGGTCCTCCTCTTCAAACCCTCCCTGGATACCAGGTATTCGGCGGAGGAGGTCGTGACGCACTACGGCCGTTCCCTCCCCTGCCATCGCCTTCCCTCCGAGGTCTCGATGGGGCAGCTCGAGCGCCTCGTGGGGGACGAGCTCGCGGCGGCGGACGTGGTGGCGTTCGACGAGGCCCACTTCTTCGGCCGGGGGTTCCCCGAACTGTGCGAGGCGCTCGTCGCCCGGGGGAAGCGGGTGATCGTCGCCGGGCTGGATCTGAACTTCCGCGGCGAGCCGTTCGGCCCCATGCCGGAGCTGCTGGCCCTGGCGGATGAGGTGGTGAAGCTCCAGGCGGTGTGCGTCGTCTGCGGGAAGCCGGCCACCCGCTCCCAGCGACTCATCGATGGGAAGCCGGCCCGGGAGGGGCCGGAGATCCTCATCGGGGGCCTGGAATCGTATGAGGCCCGCTGTCGGGACTGCTTCGTGCCCCCGCGCTGATCCATCGGAGGAGCGGAACGGGAGGAGGCGTCGATGTACAGGCTGATGTGGTTCCTGGGGATCTGCATGGCCGTGGGGGTCGCGGCCGTGGCCGTCCCGCCCTACCCCCCTCCGCCCATCGAGGCGGCGGTAACCCACGTGGCGGATGGGGACACGATCGAGGTCCTGATACGGTCGGTGCCCGATCCGACCTCGGCCGGGCTGCGGCCGGGGATCACGGTGCGGGTGCGTTATATCGGCGTGGACGCCCCCGAGCTTGCCGAGGCCAACGGGGCGGCCGCCACCGCCCTGAACGCCGCCTTAGTGGAGGGGAAGACGGTGTACCTGGAGCTCGACGAAACCCCATACGATCCCCACGGTCGGCTCCTCGCCTATGTTTACCTCGATCCCTCCGGCTACCTCATGGTGAACCTCATGCTCGTGGCCACGGAGATCGTGAAGGCCCGCTACGATCCCGATACACCGCGTTACGAGGCCCTATTCCGCTACTTCGACGGCGTCCCCGCGCCGGCGCTCCCCGGGGAACGGGCCTGCCTTCCCTGGGACGAGGCCATCGATCACGTGGGGGACGTGGCCTGTGTCGAGGGGACGGTGGCCAGCGTGGGGACGAGCCGCCGCGGCGACGTCTTCATCAACCTGGGCAATCCCTATCCCCGGACCCCCAGGTTCACCATCTTCATCCCGTCCCGGTTCGTGGGGCGGTTCGAGTCCCGGTTCGGCGTCCGTTTCTGGCGGGAGCTCGTGGGAAAGGTCGTCTCCGCTTACGGTGAGATCGAGCTGTACAAGGGGATCCCGGAGATCGAGCTCGCCGATCCGGCGCGCTTGGTGATCACGGACTGAGCCCGGGTCAGGTCCCTGGCCCACGGTGAGGGCCCCGCGGGGGCGCATCGGGCCCTTGACGGTGCCCGGCGGATGTCGTATATGGGATTCGTGCAGTACGTGAACGTTGTCCTCCTAAATCCGCGGGTGCGTACGGCCGGGTAGCGGCCCGGGCCGTACGCTGGTGCGGCTTTCTCCTCCCCGATTTTTCCCCAGCAATCGGTCCGGGACGCTGCCCGGCCTCCGTGTTTCCTTCGACCGCGGAACATCTCGGGTTGACGTCTTCGGATACGGGCGGGGGTGTGTTCCCCCGCCGCGCTCGCGCGTCACTGGATCGAGAAGGAGGGGAGGACGTGAAGTACAAGAAGGTGGTGCTGGCCTATTCGGGGGGGCTCGATACCTCGGTGATCCTCCATTGGCTCAAGGAGACCTACGGCTGTGAAGTGATCACCTTCACCGCGGACCTCGGTCAGGGGGAGGACCTCTCGGGGATAAAGGAGAAGGCGCTCGCGACGGGGGCGTCTAAGGCCTACGTCCTGGACCTGCGGGAGGAGTTCGTGTCCGACTACATCTTCCCCACCCTCAAGGCGGGGGCGGTGTACGAGGGAGACTACCTCCTCGGCACCGCCATGGCCCGTCCCTTGATCGCCAAGTACCTCGTGGAGATCGCCCACGAAGAGGGAGCGGATGCCGTGGCCCACGGCTGCACCGGGAAGGGGAACGATCAGGTACGGTTCGAGGTCTCGGTAAAGGCCCTGGACCCGGATCTCGCGGTGATCGCCCCCTGGCGGGAGTGGGACCTGCGTTCCCGGGAGGACGAGGTCGCCTACGCCAAGGCCCATGGGATCCCGCTAGCGGGGATAGACGAGGGGTCCATCTACAGCCGGGACGGGAACCTGTGGCACCTGTCCCACGAGGGCGGCCCCCTGGAGGATCCCTGGTGGGAGCCGGAAGAGGGGCTCTTCCTCCTCACCAGGGCCCCGGAGTCCGCCCCCGATACGCCGGAGTACGTGACGCTGGAGTTCGAGGCCGGGGTCCCGGTGGCCCTGAACGGGGAGGCTCTCTCCCCCGCGTCGCTCCTTTCGGCCCTGAACGAGCTCGGGGGGGCACACGGGGTCGGCCGGGTCGACATGGTGGAGAACCGCCTGGTGGGGATGAAATCCCGCGGCGTGTACGAGACCCCCGGCGGCACGATCCTCCACCTCGCCCATCGGGCCCTGGAGCAACTGTGCCTGGACCGGGAGACCCTCCACTACAAGGAGCTCGTGGCCCACAAATACGCCGAGCTCGTCTACTACGGGCTCTGGTTCAGCCCGCTCAAGGAGGCGCTGGACGCGTTCGTGGAGGCGACCCAGCGGACGGTCACGGGCACCGTGCGCCTCAAACTGTACCGGGGCGGTTGCGCCGTGGTGGGGAGGAAGTCGCCCTACGGCCTCTACCGCGAGGACTTCGCCACCTTCGGGGCGGACGAGGTCTACGACCAGCGGGACGCCGCCGGGTTCATCAACCTGTTCGGGCTGCCCCTGAAGATCCGGGCCATGGTCCTCGGGAAGACCGTGGCGAAGGGGGCACGGGGATGACGCTCTGGCAGGGGAGGCTTCCCGATACCGTCCCCGCGGTGCGGCTATTCTGCGACTCGTTCGAGCTTGATCGCCGGCTCTACGCCGCCGACATCCGCGGGAGCATCGCCTACGCCCGGGCCCTGGGGCGCGCCGGTGTCCTGACGCGGGGGGAGGTGGACGCCATCGTGCGGGCCCTGGAGCGGATCGCGGTCGAGTTCAGGTCCGGGGCGTTCGTCGCCGCCCCCGGGGACGAGGACGTCCACACCGCGGTGGAGCGGCGCCTGGGGGAGCTCGTGGGAAGCGAGCTCGCGGGGAAGCTCCACACCGGGCGCTCCCGCAACGACCAGGTGGCCACCGACCTCAGGCTCTGGCTCCTCTCCGAGATCCCCGCGATCCGCGATGGCCTGCTCTCGCTGGGCGAGGCCCTCGTCGCGGTGGCCGAGGAGCATCTCGGCCTGATCATGCCCGGCTACACCCACCTGCGCCGGGCCCAACCCATCCTGTTCTCACACTGGCTGATGTCCCACTTCTGGCGGTTCTCCCGGGACCTCGCGCGTCTGGAGGGGTTCACGGTAAGGGCCGCGGTCATGCCCCTCGGGTCCGGGGCCCTGGCGGGGAACCCGTTCGGGGTGGACCGGGAGGCCCTGGCGGCGGAGCTCGGGTTCGAGGGAGCGGCGGAGAACAGCCTCGACGCCGTGTCCGACCGGGACTTCGTCGCCGAGTTCCTCTTCATCGCCTCCCTCACCGGGGTACACCTCTCGGGGCTCGCCGAGGACCTGGTGCTTTTCTCGTCCCCGGAGTTCGGGTTCCTGGAGCTGGACGAGCGGTTCTGCACCGGGTCGAGCCTCATGCCCCACAAGGCCAACCCGGACCCCTTGGAACTCGCCCGGGGGCGGGCCGGGACCCTCATCGGGGCGTTGTGCGGTTTCCTCTCCGTGTTGAAGGGTCTCCCCACCGGTTACAACCGCGACCTCCAGGAGGACAAGGGAGCGCTCTTCACCGCGGTGGATTCGCTCGCGCTCATGCTCCCCCTCTTCGCGGGGATCGTCCGCACCGTGAGGGTCCGCCCGGAACGGATGGCCGCCGCCCTGGACGAGGAGATGCTCGCCACCGAGCTCGCCGATTACCTGGTGGAGAAAGGGGTCCCGTTCCGGGAAGCCCATCGGGCGGTGGGGGGGCTCGTGCGGCGGGCCAGGGAGCTGGGGGTGTCCCTGGGGGAGCTCCCCCAGGAGGCGTACCGGGAGGCCCATCCCGCCTTCGACGACGGGGTCCACGGGGTCCGGGATTTCGCGCGGGCGGTGGCACGGCGGCGCTCCCGCGGCGGGACGGCGCCGGAGCGCGTGCGGGGACAGATCGAACTCGCCAAGCGGACACTCAGGGAAAGGAGGGGAGATGGCTGACAAGACCAAGTGCCCGGAATGCGGCGCGGTGATCGCGGTGGAGGAGGACGTGGAGGTCGGGGAGATCCTCGCCTGCCCCGACTGCGGCGCGGAGCTCGAGGTCACCTCCGTGGAGCCCCTGGCCCTGGAGCT
Organism: Caldisericota bacterium; assembly: GCA_013151115.1. GTDB lineage: Bacteria > Bipolaricaulota > Bipolaricaulia > Bipolaricaulales > Bipolaricaulaceae > UBA3571. The sequence goes on along the minus strand of JAADIW010000106.1, from coordinate 3,022 downwards.
CGCCCCGGAGGTGGAGGAGGACTGGGGGGAGTAGTGCGGATCGCCGTCGCTTGTTCGCGGGTGAGACTGGAGGAGAAGATGATCCTCGCCGCCCTGCGGGACCGGGGCGTAGAGCCGGTGCGGCTCGACCCCCGGGAGCTCCTCCTGCGCGTGGGGGACGGGGCCGCCGAGGAGTTGGCGGGGATAGACGCGGTGCTCCTGCGGTGCATCAGCCACTCCCGGGCGTTCTACCTCTCCCGGTGGCTCGAGCACCTGGGGGTCCCCACGGTGAACCCCCACCGGGTGGTCGCCACCTGCGGCGATAAGTTCCTCACCAGCGTGGCCCTGGCCGGCGCCGGGGTCCCCCAGCCCCGCACCGCCCTGGCGTTCTCCCGGGGCACCGCCCTCGCGGCCCTGGAGGAGCTCGGGTATCCGGCGGTGCTCAAGCCCCTGGTCGGTTCCTGGGGCCGGCTCCTGGCGCGGGTGAACGACCGGGACGCCGCCGAGGCGATCCTCGAGCACAAGGAGACCCTGGGGGGCTACATCCATTCGCTGTTCTACGCCCAGGAGTACGTGGAGAAGCCCGGACGCGATATCCGCGTCATGGTGGCGGGGGACCGGCTGGTGTACGCGGTCTACCGGGAGTCCGGCCACTGGATCACCAACACCGCCCGGGGCGGGGTGGCCACCCCCTGCCCCCTCACCCCGGAGCTAGAGCGCCTCTCCCTGGCCGCGGCCCGAGCCGTGGGCGGGGGGCTCCTGGCCATCGATCTCCTGGAGACCCGGGACGGGCAACTCCTCGTCAACGAGGTCAACCACACCCCGGAGTTCCACGGGGCCATGGCCGC
>JAADIW010000106.1:0-2174 GCA_013151115.1 Caldisericota bacterium | reverse complement strand
CGACCACGTGATCCGGGTCGCGGAGGAGGCGCGATGCTGCGGGCGAGCGTAGTGGGGGCCTCGGGATACACCGGCGGGGAGCTCCTGCGCCTCCTGCTCGCACACCCCGAGGTGGAGGTGGTGCAGGCGACCTCGGAGACCCACGCCGGCCGGTACGTCCATTCCGTCCATCCCAACTTGCGGGGCTACACCGACCTCAGGTTCGTACGCCTGGCGGATCTGGTGCCCGTGGACCTCCTCTTCCTCTGTCTCCCCCACGGGGAGGTCGCGCCCAGGATCGCGGAGTTCGCCGGGATGGCCGAGGGGATCATCGACCTCTCCGCCGACTTCCGCCTCCGGGATCCCTCCCTCTACGCCCGCTTCTACGGGAGGACGCATCCCTCCCCCGAATGGCTCCCCCGGTTCGTCTACGGCCTCCCCGAGCTGCACCGCTGGGAGCTGCGGGGCGCCCGCCACGTGAGCGGGGTGGGGTGCAACGCCGCCGTGACGATCCTGGCGCTGTGGCCGCTATATCGGCGGGGCCTCGTGCGCGAGTGTGTGGTGGAGGTGAAGGTGGGCTCCTCGGAGGGCGGGAGCAAGCCCACCCCCGCCTCCCATCACCCCGAGCGCGCCGGGGTGGTGCGTTCCTACGCGCCGGTGGGCCATCGCCACCTGGCCGAACTCATCCAGGAACTCGGCCTTTCCCCCGATTCCCCGGGGCTCTACTTCTCCGTCACCGCGGTGGGCATCGTGCGGGGGGCCCTCGCCACCTGTCAGTGTCTCCTGCACGAGCCGCTCACGGAGCGGGAGGCCTGGGACATCTACCGGGATGACTACGGGGAGGAACCGTTCGTGCGGCTGGTGCGCTCCAAGCGCGGGATCCACCGGTTCCCCGAACCCAAGGTCCTCGCTGGGAGCAACCACTGTGACATCGGGTTCGCCGCCGCCCCGGAGGAGAGGAGATTGGTGGTGGTGGCGGCCATCGACAACCTCATGAAGGGCGCGGCGGGGAACGCCGTCCAGGCGATGAACGTGATGTACGGGTTCCCCGAGCGCGCCGGCCTGGGGTTCCCCGGGCTCCACCCGATCTAAGCCTTGTCCCCGGTATGTGGACCGTGGTAGACTGCGGAGTTCATCATGAGGACGTTCATGCCCCTCGGCCCGGCGAAACGCGCCTGAGACCCGGCGAAGCGCGGGTTCCGTTCTTCCCTTCGGTTTCGCCCCGATTCCACGGGGTACGTGTGGAGTTCCAGGAGGTCTCAGGTGCGTATCGCGATCCTCGTCTCCCGTGTCAGGATCGAGGAGAAGATGCTCCTCCGGGCGTTCCGGGCCGCGGGGGCCGATGCGGAGTTCCTCCGCATCACCGAGGTCCCCTTCGGCCTCGGCGAGGACAACCCCCTCCGGGGATACGGGGGGATCCTCATCCGCTGTATCGGCCATCTCCAATGCCTGTACGCCGCGAGAATCGCGGAGAGCCTCGGCATCAAGGTCATCAACCCCTATCGGACGATCCAGGTCTGCGGCGACAAGCTCCTCACCACCCTCGCCCTCCTGGATGGCGGGGTCCCCGTCCCCGCCACCGCGGTGGCCTTCTCCCCCGGGGCGTCCCTGGCGGCGATGGAGGCCCTGGGGTTCCCGGTGGTGGTGAAGCCCCTGCACGGTTCCTGGGGGAGGCTGCTGGCGAAGCTCAACGACCCCGAGGCCGCCGAGGCGCTCCTCGAGCACAAGAAGGCGCTGGGGGGATACACCCACTCGGTCTTCTACCTCCAGGAGTACGTGGCCAAGCCGGGTCGGGATATCCGGGCCTTCGTGGTGGGCGGGCGGACGGTGGCGGCCGTCTACCGGTATTCGACCCACTGGATCACCAACACCGCCCGTGGCGCCCGGACCGCGGCCTGTCCCGTGACACCCGAACTCGATCGGCTGTCCCGGGCGGCGGCCCGGGCGGTGGGCGGGGGGATCCTCGCGGTGGACATCCTGGAGACCCCCGCCGGGGACCTCCTCGTGGCCGAGGTGAACCACACGCCCGAGTTCCGCAACAGCGTCGCCCCCACGGGGGTGGATATCCCCGCGGAGATGGTCCGTTATGCCCTCGGGGTCTTCGCCGGGGACGCGGTGGGCGCCGGGAAGGGGGAATGAGATGTTGGTGGTGAAGCTCGGCGGAAGCAACGGGCTCGGTTTCGAGGCCGCCTGCT
>JAADIW010000121.1 GCA_013151115.1 Caldisericota bacterium | reverse complement strand
GGGGCTGTTGGGCCTCTTCATCTTCTATGGGCTCCTCAAGTGGTTTCCCCCGGGCAGGCTCTCCACCGATGTGAGCCTGTACGTCTCCCTCTCGGGGGAGTTCAAGGTGTACACCGGGATCATCACGCTGGACGCGATCCTCAATTGGAACTGGTGGGTGTTCGCCGACGCCGCCCGCCACCTCATCCTCCCGGTGCTCGTCCTCTCGTACGTGAGCTGGGCCCTGATAATGCGGGTGACCCGGTCCTCGATGTTAGAGACCCTGCGCCAGGAATACATCATGACCGCCCGTGCGAAGGGCCTCCCCGAGAGGCTCGTGATCAAGCGCCACGCGCGCCGGAACGCCCTCCTCCCCGTGGCCACCATCGCCGGGCTCACCATCGCGTTCCTCTTCAACGGCCTGGTGATCACGGAGACCATCTTCGACCTCCCCGGCCTCGGGCGGTGGGCCGCGGAGGCAGCACGCCAGTTCGACATCCCCTCGCTGTTGGGGTACCTCCTGTTCAACAGCTTCCTCATCGTGGTGGCGAACCTGGTGGTGGACATCCTCTACGCGGTGATCGATCCGCGGGTGAGGTTGGAATGACGATCGTCAGGAAGCTCCTGCGGAACCCCCTGGGCCTTACGGGAACGGTTCTCGTACTGTTTTTCGCCATCGTGGCCCTGCTCGCCCCTCTGCTCGCCCCGCCGAAGTGGCCCCATGAGCCCTACCGAATCCCCCGTTACGGTTGGGGAGCGGAGCCCAAGCCCCCGAGCTCCAAGCACCCCTTCGGCCTCGCCTCCGGTCAGTTCGATATCTTCTACGGGTGCGTGTGGGGGACCAGGACCGCGTGGTTCGTCTCGCTGGTGGTGGTGGGGCTTTCCGCATCTATCGGGGTCACCCTGGGTTCGGTGGGGGCGTTCTTCGGGGGTTGGTTGGACGAGCTGATCATGCGCATAACCGATATCTTCTACGCCTTCCCCTTCCTCGCCGCCGCGATGACCCTGGCCTCGATATTGGGATACGGGGTGTGGAGCGCCATCATCGCCCTCGTGGCCTTCGGGTGGATGGGCTACGCCAGGCTGATCCGGAGCGAGGTCCTCCGCATCCGCGAGATGGATTACGTGCAGGCGGCCCGGGCCTTGGGGGTGCCGGTATACCGGATCATCCTCCGCCACGTCCTCCCAAACGCCATATGGCCCGTATTCGTCCAGATCACGATGAACATGGGTTCCATCGTGATAACCTTCGCCGCCCTGAGCTTCCTCGGCGTGGGAATCCCCCAGGGATACGCCGATTGGGGACAGATGATAAGCTATGCCCGCGACTGGATCATCGGCCTCCACGGTAATCCCCTCGCCTACTGGTACACGTTCATCTTCCCCGGCGGCGCCATCACCCTCTTCTGTCTCGCCTGGAACCTGGTGGGCGATGCCCTCCGGGATATCCTCGATCCCCGCCTGCGGGGGCGGATCGCCGTCTGACCCTCCGCCCCAACAGCCTTTCCAGGGACCGGGCCACGAACCGTGTCCAGGGGTGCTCATGGGGATCCAGGGGTTCCACCAGGATCGTGTGGAACCCCACGATGTTGCCCCCGAGAATGTCGGTGAGGAGCTGATCGCCGATCACCGCGATCTCGCTTGGGGAAAGCCCTAGACATTCCCGGGCACGGTTGAATGCGAAGGGAAGGGGCTTTCCCGCGGGATAGATGAGCGGGATCCCCCGACGGGAAAGATCTTCCACCACCTTCCCGCGCCCCTCCAGCCTGCCGTTGGAGAGGACGCAGAGCCGAAACCCCCGCGCGCGTAGCCCCTCCAGGAGCCTCACCGTCGCCTCGTCCAACGCGGGGGCACGCCAGGGGCAGAGGGTGTTATCCAGGTCGAAAATGAGGCCACGTATCCCCCTCCCCCACAGGGAGCCGTAGTCGATATCGAACACCGTGGGGAACTCCTCACGAGGGGAAAGAAGCCTCAACCCGACTCCACCTGCACCGCCCCGATGTACACGAACCGCTTGAGGCCTCGGAGGAGCTCCAGGACCCGTTCGAGATGCCCCGGTGTCACGAACAGCTTGAACCAGGTATGTCCCCCCATCCCACGGAACTCGCGCCGCACGTTGGCTACGTGATCCTCCCAGAGGAGGACCGCCTCGATAAACGCCACCGCCGCCTCGTTGGTCTCCACCCACACGGTGTAGACCTCCCGCGGAGGAGGAAGCTCACGCAGCTTCGCGAACCTGTCCCTTCCCGCCATCGAGCCTCTTGATTATCTCCCGCCGCAGGGCGACCTCGGGCTCCACCCCGTGCTCCTGCGCCCAGAGGACCGCCTCCAGGAGCACCTCGCCCACCAACCGCTCGGGGTCGCCTTCCCCCCAGGATATCCTGCGGGGCAGGGCCACCTCCCGGCCGAGGCTACGTTCCCTCTCCACGAATTTTCGGGCCACGAGCAGGGCGGGCTTCGTCCCGACCTCGAAACTCCTGCCCTCCCGCTCCTTGATCTCCTCCCAGCGGCCGCGCACTTCGTCCGGGGTCCGGGCCTCGGCGTCACCGAACACGTGGGGATGGCGTCGGACGAGCTTGTCCCGGAGGTTCTCCACCACGTCCACGATGGAAAACCGCCCCCGTTCCTCCTCTATGCGGGCGTGGAGGAGCACTTGGAGGAGGAGATCACCGAGTTCGTCCGCGAGCCTCTCGGCCGTTCCCTCCTCGATGGCCTCGGCCACCTCGTAGGCCTCCTCGATAAGGTATGGGATCAGGGAACGGTGGGTCTGGGCCAGATCCCACGGACATCCCCCGGGCCCTCGCAGCCGGGCCACCACCCCGACGAGTTCCGCGAACGCCTCGCCCGGGTCCTTCCTCATCCCTCAGGCCCCTCGCCCGTGGGTTGCGACTGGGTCTGGACGGTGCCCTCGATCGCCGTCCCCGGGGTCTGGGACGAGGTCTGTTCCTCCACCTCGACCCCGAGCTCCTTGAGCAGGGGGATGAGTTCATCGGCCCGGAAGGACGGATCGGCGGCGTAGATCGTCTGGAGATCGGCCTTCGCCTTGTCAGTCCGGCCGAGGCGTTTGTAGATCAGGGCCCGCTGCCACAGGGCTTCCTTGGCGGCCGCGGTGAGCTCCCCTCCGGGGCCCACCCGCTTCTTCTCGGACTCGATGATCTTCCCCAGGACGGCGATCTTGAGCTCATCGCTCGCCGCGAGGGCCAGGGCCTGCTTGTAATACTTGAGTGCCTCATCGTATTCCGTCTTCCCTACGTAACAATCGCCGAGCCCGAGGAGGGCATCGATATCCCGGGGGGACCTCTCCAGGATGAACTTGTACTGTTCGATCGCAGCGGAGTACTTGTAGTTCTGATAGTAATAGGAAGCGAGGCGGAATCGGGCCTCCAGGTCATCGGGGCGGAGGTCCACGATCTTCTTGGCCAGGACCTCCTTTATCCCCGTATCGGTGGTGCGTTTGAGCCCTTCCTCGTACCAGAAGACCGCCTCTTCATCATCGCCGAGGTCGCGATACAGATCCCCCAAGCGTTCGTAAGGTTCGTACCGATAGGCATAGCGGGCCTTAACCGCCTCGTAGATCTCGGCGGCCTTGTCGGTCTCGCCCAGGGCCTTGTAAGCGTCCCCGAGCGCCAATCGGTAGTCCCACGCCGGGTTTCTTTCCACCGCCCGCTCATAGTAGGACAAGGCTTCCTTGGGCTTCCCCTCGGCCATGAGGAGGTCACCCATGAGCTTCAGCGCCCGATCGTTGTTGGGGGAGGTCTTGAGCACCTCCTCGAGCGTGGCCCGGGCCTCGGAGAGTTTCTCCCCCTTGAGGTAGGCCTCCGCCAGCTTCACCCGGACGTAGGTGGCGTCGGGTTCAACCTCCAGGGCCTTGCGATACCGCTCCACCGCCCGGTCGTAGAGGCCGATGGCCATGGCCACATCGCCCTGTCCCACCAGGGCCTCCACCGAGTCCGTCTGGACACGCAGGACCTGGTCGTACTCCCGCTCGGCCTCGATATACAGCTCCCGGGCGAAGTAGAGCGCCGCCAGCCGGAGGTGGGCGTAGGCGTTGTCCGGGTCGAGGGAGATGATCCGACGGTAGAGGGCCTCGTCCCCTTCCCCGTTCTCGGCGAACGCGATGTAATGCTCGATGGCCTTTTTCTTGTACTCCTCCTGCTTCTCCCTGAGTTCGGCAAGCTTCTTCTCCTCTTCCTCGGTACGCGATTCCAGCTTCTCGAGATTCGCCTTTTCGGTCCCGAGCTTGAGGTACAACGACTCGTAGAGCCTGCCGAGGTAGTAATCGATGGCCGGATCGAGGAGACCCCCTTTCGCCGCGAGGAGGGTCTGTATCGCTGCCTCGACATCGCCCTGCCCCTGCTCGATGAAGGCGAGGAGCACCGGCTCCTTCACCTCGAGCGTCACCTGGGCCCGTTTCTCCTTACGCCACGCGTCCCATTTCTCCCGTTCCTTCTCCTGGATGTAGGCGTTCCTGACCTCCTCCTTTACCTCCTCGAAGGGCTTGTAGGTGGGCGGCTTCTTCCCCAGGAGCTTCACGATGTAGTAATCGTTCCCGTCCCGCACCAGAGCGACCTCCCCCTCGGCGAGCTCGAACGCCTTCTCCTGCACCGTCCAGGGGAGATCCGCTTCTTCGCCCTTGGCGAACCAATCCACCACGCCCCCGGTTTGGGCTGCGTCCTCGGCCTGGGAGTATTCCGCCACTAAGGAGGAGAAATCGGCGTCCGGGGCCTGCGCCTTCACCAGCACCTCGTTCGCCAGGGCTTCATCCCCTTTGATCAGGATATAGGCGAGCTTCACCTTGGCCGGCTCCTCCCGATAGCGGGCCTTGTTTTCCTCGTAATAGGCCTTGAGGTCCTCGTCAGTGGGTTCGATGGGACCGACGATATACGCCTTGAGCTTCTCTTCCAGGAGCCGGAAGCGGACCCGGGGACGCAGGTCCTCCTTGAACGCGGCGAGGGTCAGGCCCCGGGCCCGGAGGTACTCGATGAAGCGTGCCTCGTCCACCCCCAAGCTCTTCAGGTAATTGCGGTACTCCTCCTCGACCGCCTTGTCCAGCTCGGACCGCGGGACCGAGATCCCCAAACGCCGGGCCTCCTTGTCCACGATCACCTGGTAGATGAGCCCCTCCGCCGCTTGGGCACGCAAGGTCTCGCGGCGGAAGAGGCCGTCGGTGCCCGCCAACTGCTCAGTGAAATCCATGCCCAGGCTCCGGTAGAATTGGGTGTAAGTATCGACGAGGTCGGTGTAGGCCTTATCCAGGGTCCCGCGATCGATCTCGACCCCGTCCACCACCAACACCGTCTCCGCCTCCGGACCCCGGGTGACACGGCGGGAATAGAATATGCGGTTGAACGCGAACAGGAGGACGCTCCCGATCACGAAGCTCCCCAATACCACCCACAGGATCGTGACCCTATGTCTCTGGAAGAAGCTATTCATCTCTCCCTTTCACCCCGCTTGTCCAAGGCGAGCTTGAGTTCGCGCCACGCCCCCAGAGCCCCGGCGACGAGGCCCAGGAAGATCCCCACGACCTGGGCCGTCTTCCCCCTCCCGATGAGGCGATCGACGCCCCATCCCAGCCCCCATCCGGCCAAGGCCCCGAACACCACCGTCAGTCCCAATTGGCTCACCAGGTAGATGCCCCGCAGGGCCTCGAGCCAGGGGAACGACCGCTCAGGTTTGTCCCGCTTCAGAACTCGCTGGCACCCCCTCCGCGGGTGCGGGGGCGCAGGCTGGTCACCGGCGTCCGGGAACGGACGGTGAAGCGCAGGGCGGTCTTCATCTCGCCGTTTATCTCCACGTCGGTGAAGGAGGGAACGAAGAAGAGATCCACACCGCTCGGGGCCATGTACCCCCGGGCGATGGCGATGCACTTGACGGCCTGGTTCACCGCCTTGGGACCGATGGCCTGGAGCTCCGCCACGCCGAACTCGCGGATCGTGTTGGCCAGGGCTCCCGCTGCTGCGCTGGGGTTAGAAGTCGCCGCGATCTTCAGGACGTTCACGACTACCTCCTTTCACCTGGCGGTCTCGATATATTGTACCTGCCGGATGACCGTCACCTTTATCTCGCCAGGGTATTGTAACTGCTCCTCGATCTGCCGCGCGATATCATACGCCAACTTGGAAGCCATCTCATCGGAGGTCCGTTCGGGACGCACCACCACCCGCACCTCACGCCCCGCCTGCAGGGCATAGGCCTCGGCCACCTCGGGGTAGGCGCGGCAGAGGTCCTCCAACTCCCGCAGGCGCTGGATGTAGCGCTCGTAGGTCTCGCGGCGTGCCCCGGGACGGGCCGCTGACAGGGTGTCGGCCGCCTGGACGATGGCGGCTATCACCGAAGCGGGCTCCGCCTCCTCGTGATGGGCGGCGATGGCGTTGACGATCAGGGGACGCTCCCCGTAACGCCGGGCCAGGTCCGCACCGATGAGGGCGTGGGAGCCCTCCACGTCCTGATCCAGGGCCTTGCCGATGTCGTGGAGGAGCCCCGCCCGTTTGGCCACGTTGGGATCGATCCCCAGCTCCTCGGCGATGAGCCGGGAGAGGTGGCTCACCTCCAGCGAGTGCTGGAGCTGATTCTGGCCGTAGCTGGTGCGGAAGTGCAGCCTGCCCAGGAGCATGATGAGCTCCCGGGGGAGCTCCACCCCCACCTCGAACGCGGCCCGCTCGCCGTGTTCGCGGATGACGTCCTCGACCCGCTCCTTGGCCCGGCGCACCTTCTCCTCGATGCGGGCGGGGTGGATGCGGCCGTCCTCGATCAGCTTCTCCATGGCCAGGCGCGCGATCTCCCGGCGCAGGGGGTTGAAGGAGGAGAGGACCACCACATCAGGGGTATCGTCCACGAGAACATCGACCCCGGTGAGGGCCTCGAAGGTCCGGATGTTGCGGCCCTCGCGGCCGATGATCCGCCCCTTGAACTCCTCGGAGGGGAGGGGGACGGTGGAGACGGTGTTCTCCTCGGCGTACTCGGCGGCATAACGCTGCACCGCGGTGGCGAGGATCTCCTTGGCCAGGCGCTCCGCATCCTGGCGGAAACGCTGCTCCACCGCGGCGATCCGTTGGGCGAAGTGCTTCTCCGCGTCGGCCTCGACGAGCTTGAGCAGGTATTCCTTGGCCTCTTCCCGGCTGAACCCGCTCAGGCGCTGGAGGAGCTTCTCCTCCTCCTCCAGGAGCTTACGCCCCCTCTCCAGCAGCCGGCGTACCTCCGCCTCCTGCTGGCGCAGGAGTTCCTCCAGGGATTCCAGCTGGCTCTCGCGTTTACGGAGGCGGTTTTCCCGCGCGAGGAGCCGTTCCTCGGCCGCGGAGAGCTCTTGCTCCCGCCGGCGCAGCCGTTCTTCCTCCTTCTCCTGAAGGGCCCTGATCTCCTCCTGAGCCCGGAGGAGTTTCTCCCGCCGTATCCGCTCGGCCTCCTCCTCCGCGGCGGCGATGATGTCCTCGGCCCGGCGTCGCGCCCGCCGCTGGCGGCGCAGGGCGACCCCGAGCCCGAGGGCCGTCCCCAAAAGGAGGGAGACCACGGAAGACACGATCGGTATGATGAAGGTCATCTTGGGTCCTTTCCCAGACCGGAATGGTTTTCATCCCCCGATGCTATCTTCCCCCGCCGCGTCGCTCAACTCGCACCAAGGCCGCGGGCACGAAGAGGAGGCTCCCCAGGAGGGAGAAACCGAGTCCCAATAGGGCACAAGTCCCCAGGACCCGGAGACCCGGTGTGTTCGCCCACAGCAACGCCCCGAATACCACCATGGTGGTCAGGGCCGCGGCCATCACCGGCATCGCCGAGGCCGCCGCGCCCCGGGCCACCGCCGGGAGGCCCGTGCCCTCCTCGAGGATGCGGTGGGCCACGTGGATGCCGGCATCCACCCCGAGGCCGATGAGCAGGGGGGAGATGGAGATGTTGATGAAGTTGAAATCGATCCCCAGGAACTTCATCCCCGCGAGCATCCAGACGTATCCCACCACCAACGGCACCAGGGCCACGAGGCCCACCCGGAGGCTGCGGAAGTTGAGGAGGAGAACCGCGAGGATGAGCGCCGCCGCCAGCGAGGTGGACACGGCAAAATCCCGCTGCATGTAGTGTTTCAAGCGTAACCGTACCTCGGGGAACCCGAAGTAATGGAGCCCCTTCCCGTCGAGCCACCCGATGAACTCGTCCAGCTTGCTCCCCTCCAGATACCCGGGGACCATGCCCACGTGGATCACGAACTCGCCCTCGGGCGTGCTGTAGTAGGCCTTCAGATCCTCCGGCAGGATCTCCACGATCCGCCGCAGCAGCTCCCCCTCCGGAGGGAGCGCCCGGAGGTGGTCCAGGAACTCCGCGATGACCCCGTAGTCGGCCCGCAGGGCCTGCACGTGGCCCCCCAGGGCGGAGGGGTCGTACGCCGCCATGCGAGAGGCGAGGCCGAGGAGGTCGTCCACGAGCCCGGATAGCTCAGACGCCACCTCCCCCGCGCCCAACGCCGCGGCGGCGAGTTCTCCCTGGGCCAGGATGACCGCGAGCTCCCGGACCTCGCGGATCCGCCCCTCCCAGCGATCGAGGTTTCCTTCCAGGAGTGACAGGAGCGCGTCCAACGGCGCCAGCGGGATCTCCTGGAACGCCACCTCCCCCCGCAGGAGCTCTGAGGGAAGCAGGTCGCGGAGCGAGTGGACCGTGGCCACCCCGGGGTGGGCCGCGAGCTCGGCGCTCACCCGCTCCAGCTCCGCTGGATCCCGCGCGAAGACGAGGAAGTCGTTCTTGAAACTCACCTCACCGCTGAAGGCCCGGAAGGCCTCGGCCGCCACCTCCTGGGCGGGGGTGGTGGGGGAGAGCTCCTGGGGGACGAACCGGAACCCTACCTGGCTCGCCTGATAGGAGACCGCCCCGGTGAGGAGGAGCGTCAAAACGATCACCGCCCAGCGGTTGTTGAGGAGTAGCCGGTAAGGATGGAAGAGCCGACGTTCGTACCCCAGCCCCCGGGGCCGGAACCTCCCCCCGAACGCGCGGTAGAGGAAGACCAACAACGCGGGCCCCAGGAGGAGGGAAGTGGCCAGGGCGATGAAGATCCCCACCGCCATGATGATCCCCATCTCCTTGAGCCCGAGGGAACGGGCCAGCAGCAGGCACGAGAAGGCGAGCCCGGTGGTGAGGGCCGCCCCGAGTGACGCCGCCCCTTTGGTGCGGACGGCGATCCGCAGGGCCGTGGGGAACTCGTGCCCGTTTCTTATCTCCTCCATGATGCGGGAGACGAGGTGCAGGGAATAATCGACGCCGAGCCCCAGGACCAGGGCGGGGAGGAACACCGTGATGAGGTTGAACCCCCCCACGCTAAACTTGGCCCACGCGATGGTGAGAAAGGCCGACACGATCAAGGGAATCAGGGTTACCACGATCCCCAACACCGATCCCAACGAGAAGAGGAGGACCACGAACACCCCCACCGACGAGATCAGGGTGGTACGGGCGAGGTCCTGTTGGATCAAGCGTTGTCCCTGGGACACGGCCACGTAGTTGCCGGTGATCCCGGCCCGCACCCCGAGCTCCCCGAGCCGGGACCGGGCCAGCGCCGCCTCGATGATCCGGGTCACCCGATGGCAGTAGGCAACGCCGGCATAGGAAGGCCGCCGTGGCCAGATCTGGACGAGGAGCTTGGTGCGATCGGGGGAGAGGAGGGGCTGCGCCTCCGGGGGCGGGCGTTCGAGGAGTTCGGAGATGATCCCCGCGGCCTCGTCCAGGAGGGTCCGCAGACGGGGGAGGTACCGGAGGTGCGCGACGAGCTCGGTCGCCGCGCGGACATCGCGGCGGAGGGACTCCAGGGTGGAGACGAGAGCGGGGACGTCCACTTCCAGCGGGCGCTCGACGAGCGCCCGCAGC
>JAADIW010000098.1 GCA_013151115.1 Caldisericota bacterium | reverse complement strand
GGCCCTCGTCGCGGCGGCCGTGTTCGCCCTCCCGGGGGCCCCGGCCATCTATTACGGCGACGAGATCGGGATGGAGGGCGGTGAGGACCCGGACTGTCGCCGGTGCTTTCCCTGGGATCCCGCGCGATGGGACGCCGAACTACGGGACCTCTTCCGGAAGCTGATAAGGCTGCGTAAGGAGGAGGAAACGCTCCGGCGCGGCGATCTCCGCTTCGGCGTGGCGGTGGGGCGGGCGTTTTCCCTTGTCCGGGAGGGCCCCGGCGGGAGGATCATCTTCCTCCTCAACGCGGGAGACGGGGAGGCCTCCTTCCCCCTCGCCCGGCCCGCCACGGACCTCCTGACCGGGGAGCGCCATCGGGGGAGGGCCGTGCTCGCCCCCGGATCCTTCGCATTCCTCAAGGAGGGATGATGTTACGGGAGGTCATGGAAGCCATGGAGCTCCTCGCGGACCCGGAAGCGAGCGGCGAGGCCGTCCGCGAGTGGCTCGTCGGGAAGGGCCTCGAACCCGACGAGGTGGTGGTCACCCGCGTCGCGGGGGAACGGGGTGGGACCGATTTCATCAAGGCGCGCCTCTCCTCGACCGGAACCGGCCCCGTCCTGGGGATTATCGGCAGGCTCGGGGGCGTAGGGGCCAGGCCCGAGCGCATCGGCCTCGTCTCGGACGCCGATGGCGCCATCGTGGCCCTGGCCTGTGCGGCGGCGTTGGCGCGGATGCGCGAGAGGGGCGATTCCCTGCTCGGCACCGTGATCGTCGCCACCCATATATGCCCCAACTCACCCGTGATTCCCCACGAACCGGTCCCCTTCATGGGCGCTCCCGTGGATATGGCCACCATGAACCGTCACGAGGTGGATCCCGAGATGGAGGCCATCCTCTCCGTAGACACCACCAAAGGCAACTGGGTCATCAACCGCCGCGGTTTCGCCATCACCCCCACCGTGAAGGAGGGGTATATCCTCCGGGTCAGCGAAGATCTTTTGAGGATCATGAGCTACGTCACCAACGAGCCGCCGGCGGTCCTCCCCATCACCACCCAGGACATCACCCCCTACGGCAACGGCCTCTTCCACATAAACAGCATCATGCAGCCCGCCACCGCCACCTCCGCCCCGGTGGTAGGGGTGGCCACCACCGCCTGCATCCCCGTCCCGGGCTGTGCCACCGGGGCGAACCAGGTGGTGGACATCGAGATGGCGGCGCGGTTCTGTGTGGAGGTAGCCGTGGAGTTCACCGCCGGACGCTGTCGGTTCCATGACCCCGACGAGTTCGAACGGCTCGTCGCCCTCTACGGCCCCATGCGGCACCTTCAGACCTTGGGAAGGGGAAACGGGTGAAAGGGGCCGGCGGCGGGATCCCCGGTGAAAAAGGGGGCGCCGAAGCGCCCCCTTTCGGATCTCCGCCATCCCCGATTCTCAGCTTCCCCTTAGCGCGGCCTGGGCGGCGGCCAGGCGAGCCACCGGCAGCCTGAAGGGCGAACAGGAGACGTAATCCAAGCCCACCTCGTGGCAGAAGTGGACCGAGCGGGATTCGCCGCCGTGCTCGCCGCAGATCCCCACCTCGAGGTCGGGACGGGTGGACTTGCCCCGCTCCGTCGCGATCCTGACGAGCTCGCCCACCCCGCGGGTGTCCAGGGTGGCGAAGGGATCATCGGGGAGGATCTTCTTCTCCAGGTACTCCCCGATGAACTTGGCCACGTCGTCCCGGGAGAAGCCGAAGGTCATCTGGGTGAGGTCGTTGGTGCCGAAGGAGAAGAACTGGGCCTCCCGCGCCACCTCGTCGGCCGTGAGGGCCGCCCGGGGGATCTCGATCATCGTCCCCACCTGGTACTTGACCCTGACCCCTTCCTCCTCCATGACGCGTGCGGCCACCCGGTCCACCATCTCCCGCATCGTCCGCATCTCGTTCACGTGCGCCACCAGGGGGATCATCACCTTGGGATAGGGATCCTTGCCCTTCTTCACCAGGCGGCAGGCGGCGCGGAAGATGGCCTCGACCTGCATCTCGTAGATGTCGGGGTGGGTTATGCCCAGCCTCACCCCGCGGTGGCCCAACATGGGGTTCATCTCCCGCAGGGCCTCGATCCTGCTCCTGAGCTCCTCGGGGCTGACCCCGAACTCCGCCGCGATCTCGCGGACCTTACCCTCCTCCTCGGGTTTGGGGAGGAACTCGTGGAGCGGCGGATCGAGCAAGCGGATGATCACGGGCTTCCCGTCCATGACCTCGAGGATCCCCTCGAAGTCCGCCACCTGCATCTCCGAGAGCTTCCTGAGGGCCTCGATGCGCTCCGCCGGGTCCTTCGCGATCAGGGCCTTTTGCATGTGGGGGAGGCGGTCCTCGGCGAAGAACATGTGCTCGGTACGGCAGAGGCCGATCCCCTCCGCGCCCAGGGCCAGGGCTATCTTGGCCTGGTCGGGCTTGTCGGCGTTGGCCCGCACCCCGAGGCGGCGGCGCTCGTCGGCCCAGGACATGAGCTCGGCGAAGAGCCCGTAGATCGGGGCCTCCTCCGGCCGCTTCGTCTTTTCGATGAGGACCTGGATCACCTCCGAGGGCATGGTGGCGACCTTGCCGTCGAGGACCTCGCCGGTGAACCCGTCGATGGAGATCCAATCGCCCTCCTTGAGGGTCACGCCCCGGGCGGTGACGGTGCGGCTGTCGTAGTCGATCTCCAGCTCCTCACAGCCCACCACCGCCACCTTCCCCACCTGGCGGGCCACCACCGCGGCGTGGGAGGTGAGACCACCCCGGGCGGTGAGGATCCCGGCGGCGGCGAACATCCCCTCCACGTCCTCGGGGGAGGTCTCCTCCCGTACCAGGATCACCGGGCCTTCCGCCGCCATGCGCACGGCGTCATCGGGGAAGAAGGCGATTCGTCCGGTGGCCGCCCCCGGCCCCGCGGCGAGGCCCTTGGCGATCACACGCGCCCCTTTCTTCTCCTGCGGATCGAAGATGGGCTGCAACAGCTGATACACCTGCTCCGCGGGATCGATCCGGAGGATCGCCTCTTCCTTCGTGATCAGGCCCTCGCGCACCATCTCCACCGCGATCCGTACCGCCGCGAACCCGGTACGCTTGCCGGTGCGGGTCTGGAGGAGGTAGAGCTTCCCGTCCTCGATAGTGAACTCGAGGTCCTGCATGTCCCGATAGTGGCGTTCCAGTTTCTCCCGCACCTCGAGGAGCTGCCTATAGACCTCGGGCATCTCCCGCTCGAGCTCGGCGATGGGCTTCGGCGTCCTGATCCCGGCCACCACGTCCTCACCCTGGGCCGCCAGGAGGTACTCCCCGTAGAGCACGTTCTCGCCGGTGGCGGGATCACGGGTGAAGGCCACCCCGGTGCCGGAGCGTTCGTTGAGGTTGCCGAACACCATGGCCTGGACATTGACGGCGGTGCCCAGGTCGTCGGGGATCCGGTTTAACCTCCGGTAGGCGATGGCCCGCTCGTTGTTCCAGGAACGGAATACCGCCCCGATGGCACCCCAGAGCTGTTCCCATGGATCCTGGGGGAACTCGTGGCCGCGCTCCCTGTAGTAGGCTTTGAAGCGCTCCACCAGCTCCGCGAGGTCATCGGCCGAGAGGTCGAGGTCGGTCTCCGCGCCCTTCTCCTTCTTGAACCCCTGCATCAGGCGGTCGAAGGGATCGCCACGCTCGTCCTTGAAACCCAGGACCACATTGCCGTACATGGCGATGAGCCGCCGGTACGAGTCGTAAGCGAAGCGCGGATCGATCTTCCGAGCGATGGCCTCCACCGAAGCGTCGTTCAGGCCCAGGTTGAGGATGGTGTCCATCATCCCCGGCATGGAGACCGGGGCCCCCGACCGCACGGAGACCAGAAGCGGGTTACCCGCGTCGCCGAACACCCTCCCCGTCTGCTCCTCGAGGAAGGCGATCCCGGCCCTGACCTCCTCCTCCAGGCCGTCGGGGTACTTCCCCCCGTTCGCGTAGTAATACCGACAGACCTCGGTGGTGATGGTGAACCCGGGGGGCACGGGGATCCCGATCCGCGCCATCTCCGCCAGGTTCGCCCCCTTTCCCCCCAGGAGGTCCTTCATCGCCGCGGAGCCCTCCGCGGTGCCGCCACCGAAGCGGTAGACGTATTTCGCCATCCACTACCTCCTTACTAGGGCCCGTGCGAAGTCGCGGGCCCGGAACTCCAGCAGGTCCTCCATCCCCTCGCCCACGCCGATCCAGAGGATGGGAACCCCGAGCTCCCGCCAGATGGGGAGCACCGCGCCCCCCTTGGCGGTCCCGTCCAATTTCGTGATCACAAGGCCGGTGAGGCCCACCGCCTCGTGGAAGAGCCGGGCCTGCGAGAGCGCGTTCTGTCCCACAGTGGCATCGATCACCAAGATCCGCTCATCCGGGGGCCGGCCGGCGAGCTTTTCCACCACCCGCCGGATCTTCGCCAGCTCCGCCATGAGCGGGACCTTGGTCTGCAGCCTCCCGGCCGTATCAACCAAAAGGAAATCGTAGCCCCTCTTTTGGGCGTGCTCCAGGGCATCGTGGACCACCGCCCCGGGATCGGCTCCGGGACGGTGGGAGATCACCTCGACCCCCACCCGCTCACCCAGCTCCACCAGCTGGTCGATGGCCGCGGCGCGGAAGGTATCGGCGGCCGCGAGGAGCACGCTTTTTCCCTGTGATTTGAACTTGTGGGCGAGCTTGGCGGCGGTGGTGGTCTTCCCGGAGCCGTTGACCCCCACGATGAGGAAGACGCAGGGCTTCTCCCGGGGCGGGACGATCGCCCGCTCCGCCCCCTCGAGGATGGAGAAGACCTCCTCCTCCAGCGCGGCCTCGAGCCCCGTGGGCGTGAGGGAGTCCGTATACCTCTCGGCGAGGTTCCGCACGATCTCCTCGGCTAGCTCCGGCCCCACGTCGGCGAGGATCAGGAGTTCCTCCAGCTCGTAGAGGAGATCGCGGTCGAGCCCCTTCCGCGTCTTGAGGGTTTCCTCCAGGGGCGAGAGGAACGCCTCCCGGGTCTTCCTGAGCCCGGAACGGAGGCGCTCGAAGAGGCCCATCACATCACCTCCGGGGCCGAGACCCCGAGCAACGCCAGCCCCTTGGCCAGGACCGTCTTCGTGGCCCACAACAGCGCCAGGCGCGCCGTGGTCGCCTCCCCCTGCCCCAGCACCCTCACCCGGTTGTAATAGGGGTGGAAGACGCCCGCCAATCCCTCGAGGTACTCGCAGAGGAGGTGCGGCCCGTAGCTCTCGGCGGCATTTCGCACCACATCCGGAAACCGATCGAGCTCCTTGATGAGGGAGAGCTCGTCGGGATCCTCGAGGGGCGAAAGATCCGCCGCGCGTAACAGCTCGGGGCCCCGGGGTGCCGCCGGGAGCTCGCCGGATCTCTCCGCCTCGCGGAAGATGGAAGCGATGCGGGTGTGGGCGTACTGGACGTAATATACCGGGTTCTCCATGGAGGTCTTCCTGGCGAGTTCGAGGTCGAACACGAGGTGGGCCCCCGGCCGCCGCCGCACCATGAAGTAGCGCACCACGTCCCGGCCGAGCTCGTCTACCAGGTCCTTGAGACGCAGGAATTTGCCCCTGCGGGTGGACATGCGCTCGATCCCCTCGCGCCCCTTGAGGGTCACGAACTGGTGCACACAGTAATCGAGGAAGCCCTCGGGATAGCCCAGGATCCGCAACGCCAGCTTCACCTGCTGCTGCTCCTCCACGTGATCGGCCCCTTGGACGTCGATCACCCGCACGAACCCCCGGCGGTACTTGTCCACGTGGTAAGCGATGTCCACCATGAGGTAAGTGGGGGTCCCGTCGGAACGGATGAGCACCGGATCCCGGGAGAGCCCGTACTCCGTGGACCTCATCCAGTAGGCCCCGTCCTTCTCGTAGACGGCCCCTCTCTCCCGGAGGGCCTCGAAGACCTCGCGCACCACCCCCCGGCGGTGGAGGTCCCCCTCCCGGCTCCAGACGTCGAAGGAGACCCCGATGGCGGCGAGATCCTCGCGGATCATCGCCATCATCCGCTCCACGGCCACCGCGCGGAAGGCCTCCGCCGCCTGTGGGCTCCACTCCGGGTACTTATCACCCCATTCCCGGGCGAGCTCCTCCCCGATGGGGACGAGATAGTCCCCGTGATACCCTCCCTCGGGGACGGGGACATCCTCCCCCAGGGCCTGGCGGTACCGGGCCCACAGCGACCTGGCCAAGAGCTCGATCTGACGGCCCTCGTCGTTCAGGTAGTACTCCCGCGTGACCTCCCAGCCAAGCGCGGAAAAGAGGTTGGCGAGGGCGTCGCCCAGGGCGGCCTGGCGGCCGTGGCCCACGGTGAGGGGGCCGGTGGGGTTGGAGGAGACGAACTCTACCTGGAGCGGTTTTCCCCCGCCCAGAGGCCAATCACCGTAGCCCTCCCCCTCGGCGATGATCTCGCCGAGGATCCTCCGCAGGGCCTCGGGCCGCACGTAGAGGTTCAGGAACCCACCGGCGGCTTCCGCACGCGAGAGATCGGGGTGGGAGATATGCCCCGCCAGATCGCGCGCGATCTCCTGGGGCGGCCGTTTCAGCTCCTTCGCCAGGAGGAAGGCGATCCGCGACGAGATGTCCCCGTATTCGGCCTTATCCGGCCGCTCGAGCGGGATTTCCCCGGGGGGTGAAGGGAGGGAGAGCCGTTTCAGGACCTCGGCAACGGCGGCCCTGGCCAGGGCCTCAAGGCGCATCCTCCCCTATTTCTCGATGATGAAGCGCATCCCGGTTTTGAGTTCTCCACCGATCTCGACGTCGATGAAACCGGGAATGACTTTGATCTCCGTCTCGCCCTCGCGCTCGATGAGGCGGCGGGCGATGGCGATGGCTTTGACGGCCTGGTTCACCGCGCCCGCCCCGATGGCGTGGGCCTCGACGATCCCGTCGTTCTCCAACGCACCGGCGATCGCACCGGCAACGGCATTGGGATTGGAGGTGGAAGCGACTTTGAGGATTTCCATATCTGCCCTCCTTTTGCTTGGGACGTGCTGCACGACGTCGTCCGATTCTAGCGCCCTCAAAACCCACGGTCAATCTCCGCCCGCCCGGGATGTACAGCCGCGGCGGAATTGCGCCACGGGACGTGGCCGTTAAGATGATCCCAAGGGGGTGATAACGGATGCAACGCGAGATGCAGGTCATCGCCGAGCCGGCGTTGCGGAAAGGCGTCTACGCGAACCTCGCCGTGGTCTCTCACCAAAAGGAGGAATTCGTGATCGATTTCCTCTTCCTGGACCCCCGCACCCAGACCCCCAAGGGGGGACAGGCGTTGCTCGTGTCGCGGGTGATCCTCTCCCCGGGCCACATGAAGAGGCTCCACCAGGCCATCGGGGAGAATATCGAGAAGTACGAGAAGAACTACGGGAAGATCGTCCTCCCGCCGAAGCTCACCTGAAGGGGGAGGGATGCGTTACCCGGCGGTGGCGGGGACCTTCTACCCGGGCACCCGGGAGGCCCTCGAGCACGAGCTCCGGGAGCTGTTCGGGGCACGACCCGAGGAGTTGTTGCCGGGGGAACAAGCGTTGCCGGGGCCCCTGGGGCTCGTCCTTCCCCATGCGGGCTACATGTACTCGGGGGCGGTGGCCGCCGCGGGATGCCGCGCGGCGGCCCGATATGGGCGGCCCACGGTCGTCCTCATATTCGGGACCAACCACACCGGTTACGGCGGTCCGATCACGGTGGGCACGCCCGAGCCCTGGGCCACGCCCCTCGGGGAGGTCCCGGTGGCGGAGGACCTCCTCAGGGAGATGGAGGGGCTCCCCGGGGTCGTCCGGGACCCCCGGGCCTTCGCGCGCGAACACTCGGTGGAGGTACAGCTCCCCTTCATCCAGTACCTGTTCGGCCCCGTCCCGTTCGTGCCCGTTGTGGTCCTCACCCATGACGTCGCGACCATCGGGGAATTCGGCGCCGGCATCGCGGAGATCGTCCGGGGCCGGGGCGTTTGGCTCATCGCCTCCACCGACTTCACCCACTACGAACCCCAGGATATCGCGGTGGAGAAGGATAAAGCGGCCCTGAACAGGATCCTCGACCTCGATCTGGAAGGCTTCCTCCACGTGGTGGAGGAGAGGAGGATAAGCATCTGCGGGGCGGGCGCGATCGGGATCGTGATGGCCGCGGCCCGTAGCCTCGGCCTCGACGACACCGAGCTCGTCGCCTATCGGACCTCGGGGGAGGTCTCGGGTTACACCGCCGAGGTGGTGGGATACGCGGCGGTCCTCTTCCGGAGGAAGGGATGAGGAGCATGACCGGCTTCGGCCGGGGAAGGGCCGATGGCGACGGGTTCACGATCCAGGTCGATGTCCGCAGCCTGAACCATCGGTTCCTGGAGGTACGGGTCCGGGGCCTGTCGGATATGCCGGCCCTGGCGGTGAGGTGCGAGGAGGCGGTCAAGGCCCGGTTTTCCCGGGGGAGCTTCGATGTGAACGTGCTCCTGGATTTCGGGGGTTTCCGCCGCCCCCGTGCGGTGAACCGGGCAGCCGCCAAGCGCCTCTGGGAGGAGCTCTCCCTCCTCGCCCGTGAGATCGGGTGCGCGGAACCCTCCCTGGAAGCGATCCTCTCCCTGGGGGTGGTCCAAGAGGAGAGCCCCGACGAGGAGGAGATCTGGCCCGTCCTCGAAGCGGCCCTGGATCGGGCCCTGGACGAGGTGGGGTCGTTCCGGGAACGCGAGGGGGCCGGGCTCGCGGAAGCGCTGCGGCGGGAAGCCGGGATCCTGGCGAAGCTCATCTCCCGGGCCGAGGCGGAGGTCCCCCGGGCCCAGGAGGCCTTCGCGGAGAGGCTACGGGAGAGGATCTCCGGGCTCGGCATCCTGGACGAGGCACGGATCTCCCTCGAGGTCTCCATCTGGGCCGAACGCACCGACGTGCGGGAGGAGTTGGATCGACTGCGGGCGCATCACGCGCGCCTGGAGGAGCTCCTGGACGCGGAGGGCCCGGTGGGCCGGGAGCTCGAGTTCCTGGCCCAGGAGATCGGACGCGAAGCGAACACGCTGGCCGCCAAGGCCAGGGGCGTCCCCCTGGGCGAGGTGGCGTTGGAGCTCAAGTTATGTGCCGAACGGATCAGGGAACAGGCGAGGAACGTGGAATGAGGGACTTCCTGCCGCCCGGATGGGGGGTGCAAGGGGAAAGGGGGATCGCGTTCGTGATCACCGGCCCCTCGGGGGCGGGCAAGTCCTCGGTGATAAACGAGCTCCTGCGGCGCGACCCGCGGCTTTCCTTCTCGGTCTCCGCCACCACCCGTCCCAAGCGTCCGGACGAGGTCCACGGCCGCGATTACTTCTTCGTCTCCCGCGAGGAGTTCCTCCGGCTCCGGGAGGAGGGGAAGCTCCTCGAGTGGACGGAATACCAGGGACATCTCTACGGCACGCCACGGGAGGAGGTGGAGCGGAAGCTGTCGGGGGGCAGGGACCTCGTCCTCAACGTGGAGGTGCGGGGGGCGCTGGCCATCGCCCGGGCGGGGATCGCCCACCCCGTGGTCCTCATCTTCCTCGTCCCCCCGAGCTGGGAGGAGCTCGTGCGGAGGATACGGGCCCGGGGCACGGAGTCGCCGGAGGCCCTGGCCGAGCGGCTCCGGATCGCCCGGGAGGAGGTCCGGGAGATCCCGAGGTTCCATTACCTCGTGGTGAACGCCGTGCTCGAGGAGGCGGTGGAGGAAATCCTTTGCATCGTCCGGGCGGAACGCCGGAGGCTCGTCCGATGGTCGGGGTAGGCGTGGACGTGGTGGAGGTGGAGAGGATCCGGGGGATCCTCGCGCGTCGGGGCGAGAGGTTCCTGTGCCGGGTCTTCACCGAGCGGGAGATCGCCTACGCCCTCTCCGCCCGTTCCCCGCTGCGCGAGGAACGGCTCGCGGCGCGGTTCGCCGCCAAGGAGGCGTTCCTCAA
>JAADIW010000022.1 GCA_013151115.1 Caldisericota bacterium | reverse complement strand
GGACCCGATCCCGGAGGAGGTAGATGAGCATGAGGACGTCGGGTTGCTTGATGACCTGGGAGCGGTTGGTCCTCTCGGGCCCGAGGATGTCCCGCACTGACGCTCCCCGGGGATCCAGGGCCCCCAGGTCCACGTCCTCCAGGGAGAAGTAGCCCCGGAACTGCTCGACCAGCCCGGTCCCTTCGTCCCGGGGGACCGCGATCCTGCCGGCGATCTCACCCCACCCGTCCACCTCGTCCGCGGAGAGCCCGATCCGGGCGGAGAGCTCGGCAAGGCGCGCGGGATGCTCCCGCTCGAGCCACGCCCACGCCTCCCGCGCGGCCTCCAGGTTCCACTTGGCCATCAGGTTGGTGAAGGCGTTGTCGTCGACCTCCTCGTGGTACTCGTCCGGCCCCATCACGCCAGTGATGTGGTAGAGCCCGTCCGCGCCCGGCTCCGCCCGACTGGCCCAGAACCGCGCGGTCTCGAAGAGGATCTCGGCCCCGTGATCCCTCATGAACGCGTCGTCGCCGCTGGCCCGCCAGTACTGCCACACTGCGTAGGCCACGTCCGCGGTGATGTGGTGCTCGAGCTCCCCACACCTGATGGGGACCGGGGACCCGTCGGGGGCGGGGATCCACCGCGGCGTGACCTCGGTCCCATCGTCCGCCGACTCCCACGCATACATGGCCCCCCGGTACCCGCGCTTCCGCGCGTTCTCCCGGGCCCCGGGGAGGGTGCGGTAGCGGTACATGAGGATCCGCCGCGCCAGCGCGGGCGCGGTGTGGACGAAGAAGGGGAGCATGAAGATCTCGGTGTCCCAGAACACGTGCCCACGGTACCCGAAGCCGGTGAGTCCCTTGGCGGGGATGCTGAGGCCCTCGGCGTGGTGGGGGGCGGAGATGAGGAGGTGGTAGAGGTTGAACCGCACCGCCCGCTGGAGCTCCTCGTCGCCCTCGATCACGAGGTCGCAATCCTCCCATAGCGCGGCCCAGGCACGGCGATGGTCCTCGAGGATGCCGGGCAGGCCCCGCTCCCGGGCCGCCGCGAGCACCTTCGCGCACAGCGAGGCGGGATCGGGGGCCTCCGCGGACGTGGCGACGGCGTAGAAGCGGATCCCAAACAGCGTCTCCCCCGGGGAGAGGCGGGCGCGGAGGGAGATCGCCGGCTGGATCCCCTCCTGCATCCGCACCTCGATCGCCCCCTCGGGGAGCCCGAACGGGAGGACGCAGGTGGCGGCGGCGAGCTCGACCCCCGAACGGCGGGTGCGGAGGCGGACGTAGAGGGCCCCGTCCCTTGTGCCCCACGCGAGGGGCTCCCAGTGTGCGAGTCCCACCTCGGGGAAGGGGGGGAGGCCGGGGGCCACGGGGGCCCCGTCGAGCCGGAACACGAGCTCCGCCTCCCCCGCGAAGTCCAGCGAGGTGACGGCATAGACCTGCACGGCGAGGTGGGGCTCCGCCATGGAGGCGAACCGCATCGTCCGGACCTCCACCGCGCCGCCGTCCGGATGCCGCCAGCGCACATGTCGTCGCAGGATACCGTCCCGCAGGTCCAGAACCCGCCCGCCGGCGTCCCCCCCGGCGGGGGAGACGCGCACGCCGCCCAGGCGGAGCTCGGCCCACGTCCAGTCCGGCACGGGGGCGAGCTCGGTGAAGAAGAGGGGGACCCCGTCGTAGAGCCCGTTGATCAAGGTGGCCCGGCACTCCCCCGGGATCCGTTCCTCGGCCGTTCCCCGGGCGCCGAGGTAGCCGTTTCCCACGGAGAAGATCGCCTCCTTGGCCCCGGAGGAGAGGGCGGTGAGGTCGCGTTCGCCCACGGTCCAGGACGCGCGCGCCGCCGCGGCCCCGTCCAGGAGCTCCCGCAACCGGGAGTAATCCAGCCCTCGGAGGTCCGGGAGGATGAGGTCCGGCCTGAGGGCGGCGAAAAGGCTGGCCTCCCCCAGGGCGAGGCTCGCCATGCCGGCGATCTCGGCCGCGGCGATCCCGGCGGGGGCGTCCTCCACCACCAGGCACCGGGAGGGGGGGACGTGGAGGTCCCGGGCCGCGTAGAGGAAGAGGTCCGGGGCCGGCTTGCTCCGGGCCCCCGAGTGTCCGTCCACGACCGCATCGAATTCGCCCAGGATTCCCAGACGCGTGAGCACCGTTCGCCCATTACGGGACACGGTAGCCACCGCCACCTTGACCCCGTGGCGCTTGAGGTCGCGGATGAGTTCCAACGCCCCTGGCAGGAGGTCCCCCGGCCCCAGGCCCTCGATGAGCTCCCGGTAGTACGCGTCCTTGCGGTCGGCCAGCTCCCGGGCGCGGCCCTCGTACCGGGACCATTCGTCCCCCAGGACGATCCTGAGGGCCTCGAGGCGGGAGATGCCCCGTACCTGGTCCTTGCGCTCCCTGGGACAGGGGATCCCCAGCTCCTCGGCGAGGCGTTTCCACGCGCGATAGTGGTGCTCGGCGGTATCCACGATGACCCCATCCAGATCGAAGATCACGGCCCCGAGTTCCATCCTCTCCCCTCCTTGCTGTAACCGGTTTCAAGCAAAGTTATAATACCGGGAAATGAAACGCAAGATGACGATCCAGGAGATCGCGCGCCTCGCCGGCGTCTCCAAGGCCACGGTCTCCCGCGTGCTCAACAACCGGGGCGGGGTGAGCCCGGAGACGCGCCGGAAAGTGGAGGAGGTAATCAGGCTCTATTCCTACACGCCGAACCTCGTGGCCCGGGGCCTGAGCCTCAAGCGCACGAGCAGCATCGGCCTGATCGTGGCCCACACGGCCGAGCGGCTCTCGTCCCACCTCTTCTTCATCGAGTTCCTCCGCGGTATCAGCGCCATCCTGGACGAACGGGGATTTCGCTTGATCGTGGCCACGGCGGAATCGGAGGACCGGTACGAGACCTCATGCCGTTCCATGGCCGAGGGGGGCGTGGTGGACGGGGTGGTGGTACTGGGCGTGCGTCGGAACGATAAGCGGCTCCGGTATTTCCTGCGGGCCGGTATCCCGGTGGTGACGGTGGGGCGCCCCATCGGGTTTCCCCGAGTGGACTACGTGGACGTGGACAACGCGGGTGGCGCGCGGGTGGCTACGGAGTACCTCCTGCGCCTCGGCCACGGGGAGATCCTCTTCATCAACGGCCCCCGGGAGCACACCGCCTCCCTAGCGCGGGAGAAGGGCTACCGGGCGGCGTTCCGGGCGCTGAGGCGCGAGGTGGACGAAGGGCTCATCGTGTACGGGGACTTCTCGTTCGAGAGCGGTTACGAGACCGTGAGGGGCTTTCTGGCCCGGGGAAAGGCGCCGTCCGCGGTGTTCGCCGCCAGCGACCTCGCCGCCATGGGGGCGATCACCGCGTTCAAGGAGGCCGGGATACGCGTGGGTCACGAGGTCTCGGTCATCGGCTTCGACGATATCCCCTACGCCCACTTCTTCGATCCCCCGCTCACCACGGTGCGGCAACCGATCTACGAGATGGGGAAGGAGGCGGGGCGGATCCTGCTCCTGCGGCTTGAGGGGGACACGGGCTCGGAGCGGTTACACAAGACCTTCCCGACGCAGCTGATCGTGCGCGAGAGCACGATTCGCAGTTGAATTGACGCCGTTCGGCCTCGGAGCTATAATGACTTGAAACCGGTTTCAAAAAGGAGGTGGTGTAGCAAGCGGGAAATGCCCAATGGAACAGTGTAAGGACGCAAATTCCCTGAAGAACGAAAAGGAGGGAGGATGTTCCGAAGGATTTTCCCGGTGTTGCTCATCGGCCTGCTCGTCGGGATCGCGGGGGTCGCGGCGGAGAAGATCGCCATCAGGGTATCCGGTTGGGTCTCGTCCCCGGTGGAGTCGGAGATCATGCAGACCCTGGTGGATCTCTACAACTCCCAGTTCGCCCCGCCGGGCGTGGAGGCGGTGTACGAGCCCATCCCCGCCGATTACCCCACCAAGATCCAGACCATGCTCGCCGCGCGTAAGGCCCCGGACGTGTTCTACTGGGATATCTTCATGGCCGAGCCCCTGATGCGGAAGGGGGCGCTCCTGCCCCTGGACGACCTCATGGCCGCGGCGGGCGTGGATCCCGCGGAATTCGTGGACACCTGTATCGGCGCGTTCACCTACGGGGGCAAGATCTACGGCATCCCCAAGGACTTCAACACCCTAGCCCTCTTCTACAACAAGAAGATCTTCGACATCGCCGGGGTGCCCTATCCCACCGCCGACTGGACGTGGGAGGACCTCCTCGCGGCCGCCAAGGCCATCCAGGCCAAGGCGGATGAGATCAAAAAGGCCGTGCCCAACTTCCAGGCCGCCCTGTGCATGGCCCCCGACGTCGCCCGGTGGCTCCCGTTCGTGTTCCAGAACGGCGGCAGCTTCTTCAACGCCGATCGGACCGCGGTGGTGATCAACTCCCCCGAGGCGGTGAAGGCCCTCGAGTTCTACACGGGGTTCGAGCTCGAGCACGGGGTCGCCGTCCGGCCCTCGGAGATCGGCGCCGGCTGGCAGGGCGAGGCCTTCGGCAAGGAGAACGCCGCCATGGTCATGGAGGGCGGTTGGATGGTACCGTTCCTCACCTCCAACTTCCCGGATGTGGAGTTCGGCGCCGTGGAGCTCCCCGCGGGCCCGGCGGGCAAGGGGAACCTCCTGTTCACCGTGGCCTACGTGATCCCGGCCTACGAGAAGCACCCCGCGGAGGCCTTCGATGTGCTCAAATTCCTCACCAGCCCCCTGGCCCAGATGTACGTGCTCTCCCGCGGCTTCGCCCTCCCCACCCGCAAGGCGCTGGGGGGCTTCATCACCGATCCCATCTCCCGCACCATCTTCGCCGGCGCTGCCTACGCCAGGCCATGGGAGTTCGGCCCCTTGGGGAGCAAGCCCATCGACGAGCTTTCGGCCGCGATGGAGGCGGTGTTCCTGGGCAAGAAGACCGCCCAAGAGGCCCTGAATGACGCGGCCAAGGTCTTGAACGAGCGCCTGAAAGAGGTACTCTCCGGATAAGGGCCGCGATGCGTCCAAGCGGGACGGGGACGAGGGGGGCAGGGCGACCTGCCCCCCTCGTTTGGTTCAGGAGGGCGAGGACGCGGGAGATCCTGACGGCCTACGTCCTCATCGCCCCCCACATGCTGGCCCTCTCGGTTTTCACCTTCTTCGCCATGGGCTTCGCCTTCTACCTCGGCTTCCACCGCTATGACCTCCTCAGCCCTCCCACGTTCGCCGGGGCCAGGAACTTCGTCCGGATCTTCACCGACCCCGACTTCCACATCGCGCTGAGGAACACCATCTATTACACCGCGGTGGTGGTACCCATCCAGACCGCGCTCGCCCTCTTCTACGCCGTGCTCCTCAACCAGCCCGTGCGGCTCCGGACCTTCTTCCGCGCCGCCTTCTACGCCCCCTCGGTCACGGCCTCCATCGTGATCTCCCTCGTGTTTATCTGGCTGTACGCCAAACAGGGGATATTCAATTACCTCCTGTCCAAGCTCGGCCTCCCCGCCTCCATCGACTGGCTGGGGAACCCGGCCACGGCCTTGCCCGCGATCATGATGATGAACATCTGGTCCACCGCCCCAACCTTCATGGTGGTGTTCCTGGCCGCGCTTCAGGACATCCCCGATTCCCTCCTCGAGGCCGCCGCCATCGACGGGGCGAACGCGTGGCAACGGTTCACCCGGGTGACGCTCCCGCTGTTGCGCCCCAGCATCTTCTTCGTCGTGGTGATGGGCACCATCGGCTGCCTCCAGGTATTCGACCAGATCTACATCATGACCCGCGGGGGGCCGCTCAAATCCACGATGACCCTCAACTACCTCATCTACAGCGAGGCCTTCGAGAACTTCCGCATGGGGTACGCCGCCGCCCTCTCGCTGATCCTGTTCGTGCTGATCCTCCTGCTCACCGTGATCCAAAAGCGATACATAGACGTGGAGGTGCAGTACTGATGCGGGGGAAAACGGTCCTCATCTACGCGTTGCTCCTCGCCATCACCGTCGTCACCTTCAGCCCGTTCGTCCTCTCGGTCCTCGGCTCCCTGAAGGACACGCGGAGCATCCTCGCCTGGCCCCCCCGGATCTTCTCCCCGCCCTTCCACCCGGATAACTACGTGCGCGTGTGGAAGGCGAGCCCCCTGTTCCCGGTGTGGGTGAGGAACAGCATCGTGCTGGCCGTGATAACGGTGGCGGTGAAGCTCCTCTCCTGCTCGATGGCGGGCTACGCCTTCGCGCGGATGCGGTTCCCCGGGAGAAACGTGCTCTTCTGGGCCACCCTGGCCACGATGATGGTCCCGTACGCGGTGACCCTGGTCCCCAACTACACCATCATGGCGAAATTCGGCTGGATCGACACCTACCTGCCCCTGATCGTCCCCGGGATATCTGACGCGTTCGGGGTATTCCTCATGGCGCAGTTCTTCAAGACCCTGCCCCGCGACTACGAGGACGCGGCCCGGATCGACGGGGCCTCGTGGTTCACCATCTTCTGGCGGGTGATGCTGCCCCTGGCGCGGCCGGCGCTGGTGGCCCTGGCGATCTTCAAGTTCCAGGCCTCATGGAACGATTTCCTCGGCCCCCTCATCTACTTGAACACTCCGTCCAAGTTCACCCTCCCCCTGGGGCTCAACTTCTTCAAGGGCCAGTACTTCCACTTCTGGGAGCTGATCCTCGCGGGGGCGATGTTCAACGCGGTCCCGATGCTCATCATCTTCGCCATCTTCCAGCGGTACTTCATCAAGGGGATCTCCCTGGGAGGCCTCAAGGCCTGAGGGGGCGGGGCAGGGCGCCCCCGGGGCCTCACAGCTCGGATGTGCGCGCCGCTTCCCTCTCCTTGATGCGGGCGATGATCTCCTCGGGGGTCTTCGCCCCCAGATCCTCGCCGGTGCGGAGCCGCAGGGCCACCGTGCCGGCCTCGGCCTCACGGGGGCCGCAGACCAGCATGTAGGGGATCTTCTGGAGCTGGGCCTCGCGGATGAGATACCGCAGGGTCTTCCCGCCCCGGCTCCATGCCTCCGCTCGCACCCCCGCCTCCCGGAGCCGCTCCGCCACGGAATCGGCATAGTCCCCTTGCGCCTCGGTCACGGGGAGGACCACCGCCTGTACCGGCGCGAGCCACACCGGGAACGCCCCGCCGTAGTGCTCGATCAGGATCCCGAAGAACCGCTCGAACGACCCCAGGATCGCGCGGTGGATCATGTAGGGGCGGTACTTTTTCCCATCGTGGCCGATGTAGGTCATGTCGAAGCGTTCGGGCAGGTTGAAGTCGAACTGGATCGTGGTGAGCTGCCATGAGCGCCGGAGCGAGTCCTCGATGTCGATGTCGATCTTGGGCCCGTAAAAGGCCCCCTCCCCCTCCTTCACATCGTAGGGGATCCCCTCACGCTCCAGCGCCTTGCGGAGCGACTCGGTGGCGAGATCCCACGCTTCCGGCGCGCCCACGAACTTCGGCGGCCGGGTGGATAGGTGCGCCGCGAACTCGGAGAACCCGAAGGCCCGCAGGATACGCAGCGCGAACCGCAGCACCTTGAGGATCTCGTCCTCCACCTGGTCGGGGCGGCAGATGATGTGGGCGTCGTCCTGGGTGAAGCCCCGCACGCGCAGGAGACCGTGGAGGACGCCGCTCCGCTCGTAGCGGTACACCGTCCCGAGCTCGGCGTACTTGATGGGGAGGTCCCGGTACGACCGGGTACGGGTCTTGTAGATGGCGATGTGGAAGGGGCAGTTCATCGGCTTGATGAAGTACTCCTGCCCCTCGATGTCCATGGGGGCGTACATGCTCTCGCGGTAGAAATCCAGGTGCCCCGATATCTCCCACAGGCGGCTCTTCCCAATGTGGGGGGTGTAGATGAGCTGGTATCCCTCCCGTTCGTGCTCCCTGATCCAGAATTCCTCGATGAGCCGGCGGATCTTGGCCCCCTTGGGGTGCCAGAGGACGAGGCCCGCCCCGATCTCGTTGTGGATGGAGTAGAGGTCGAGCTGCTGCCCCAGGGTGCGGTGGTCGCGGCGCCGTGCCTCCTCCCGCCACCGTAGGTACTCCTCCAGCGCCTCGGCGGTGGGGAAGGCGGTGCCGTAGATCCGGGTGAGCATGGGATTGTTGGGGTCGCCGCGCCAATAGGCCCCGGCGAGCTCCAGCACCTTGAAGTGGCGCACCAACCCCGTGGAGGGGAGGTGCGGCCCCCGGCAGAGGTCGATGAACTCCCCCTGTTTGTAAAAAGAGATCCGCTCGTCGGGGATCTCCGCGATGAGCTCGAGCTTGTAGACATCGCCACGCTCCCGGTAAAGCCTTATCGCCTCCTCCCGGGAAAGGAAGATCCGCTCCACCGGATAGTTCGCCTGGACGATCCTCCTCATCTCCTCCTCGATTCGCGGGAGGTCATCGTGGGAGATGGGCTCGGGGAACTCGAAGTCGTAGTAAAACCCGTCGCGGATCGCGGGACCGATGGCGAGCTTGGTGCCGGGGAAGAGGCGCTGTACCGCCTGGGCCATGACGTGGGCCGCCGTGTGCCGCAGGATCTCCAGGGCCTCGGGGTCCGAAAGCGTCAGCGCCCGGACCTCCCCTTCCGTGGGGAGCGGATCGCGGATGTCGCGGAGCTCCCCGTCGTGGAGGGCCCCCACCACCTCGTCGGCGAGTCCCCGCGCCTCGAGCAGCTCCTGGAGGCTCACCCCCGCGGCCTCGACGGTCTCACCCTGCGGCAGGATCACTTTGGCCATCCCGTCCTCCTCGACGAGAGATTCCGCTAAACTTATCCGCTTCCGCCCCCGTCCACAACTGAACGGCTTTCCGGATCCCCGGGATCGGGGCCCCGCTACCGGGACCGCCCGTGCAGCAACGGTACGGGCGTGGGAAGGGAGGGGAGGAGCGCCTTCCCCCGGGAGATGTCGCGGGCGATCTGGGCCCTCAGGGCCGCGGCCGAGGGGAAGCGGCGGTCCCCGCGCAGGAAGGCGAGGAGCTGGACCTCCACCTCTCCCGTGGGCTCGGGGCGCGGGGGGGTGAAGAGATGGACCTCCGCGGCGGGCGGCAGGTCCGGAAAGGTGGGGCGCTCCCCGATATAGAAGAGGCCCGGGGCGTCCCCGCCGTCCCAGAAGGCCCAGGCGAGGTAGACCCCGGGGCGGGGGCGGAGTATCCCGGGGGCCAGGTCCAGGTTCACGGTGGGGTGGCCGAGCTCCCTGCCGCGGCCCGCGCCGGAGGTCCGCTCCCCGAAGAGGGCGGGGTACCGGCCCAATAGAAGCCGGGCCTCGCGGATCTCGCCCCGGCGCAGGTGTTCCCGGACGTGGCGGGCCGAGACCGGCCGCCCCTGACACAGGAACGGGGGCACCACCCTCACCTCGACCCCGCGTTCCCGGCCCCAGGAGCGCGCGCGATCCGGATCCCCCGATCGGCCACGCCCGAACCGGTGTCCCGGCCCCATGACGAGGCCACGGACCCCGAACCGCTCCCGCAGGAGCCCGAGGAAGTCCGGGGCGGGGATATGCTTCACATCGTCGAACCGCAGGACCTCGACCTCATCGGCGAACTCGCGGATGAGACGGAGCTTCGCCGCCAGGGGGAGGAGGGCATCTCGCTGGGGCGGGAACGTGAGGACGAGGAAGGACAACCCCTCATCCCGGGCCCATCGCCTCCCCTCCCGCAGGAGGACACGGTGGCCGAGGTGTACCCCATCGAACTTCCCGACGGCGGCGATCCGGTTCATCCCCGCGACCGAAGGGGACTGCCACCGGTCAATAGGTCCCCTCGGTGGCGATGACCCAATCCGTCTCCCCGTCCAAGCGCGTGCCGAACGCGATCCGTTCCATGTCGGGCGACCAGGCGGGGAAGGCGTTGCGCCAGGGATCGTCGGTGATATAGGTGAGCTTCCCCCCGTTCCGGGCCATGACCCAGATCTCGGAGTTGCCGGACCGGGTCGACTCGAAGGCTATCCACTCCCCGTCCGGCGAGAAACGCGGGCCCCAGTCGAAGAAGGGGTCCTGGGTCAGGCGATCGATGTTCACGCTGTCCCGGAGCCGCAGGGACATGATATCCCATCCCCCCTCTATGTAGGCCGCGAACACGATCGTCTTGCCGTCCGGGGCGACGTCCGGGGT
>JAADIW010000156.1 GCA_013151115.1 Caldisericota bacterium | reverse complement strand
CTCCGCCAGCTGTCCTCCGGCCAGGGCCCTTTCCAGCACCACTGCCTTCAGCCCCGCCCGTCTGGCGTAGATGCCGGCCGTCAGGCCCGCCGGCCCTCCCCCGACGACGACCACGTCCCAAACCGTTCCCGCGTCCATCTCCTCTCCGTTCCGACCGTCCATCCGATCCGCCATCCGTCCCGTCCATTATAGGGCGCAAGCGCCCTCGTGACCCTTGCCGCGGGGAGCCCCCTGGGATAGGGTACAGGGGAGAGATGTCCGGTAGGAAAGTTTACGAAAAAGAGGGCGTCCTGCACATCGAGTTCGACTACGACAAGCGCCTCGTGGATCTCGTGCGGGGCCTGCCCGAGCGCCGTTGGAACAGGGCGAGTCGGACCTGGACCGTGCCCGCGCGGTACGTGGTCGCGGTGGTGGACCTCCTCCGGGAGGAGGGCTTCTCCTTCGACGAGGCGACCCTCAGGCTCTACGAGGAGGAACGGGCACGGGATTCGGCCGGACTCACCGTGTCCCAACTCAACCTCCAGGTCCGGAACGCCCTCCAGGCGGCGTTTCCCGGTCCGGTATGGGTGGTGGGGGAGATCCTCGGGTTCGGGAAGAACGCCCACAAGGAGGTGGTGGACTTCCTCCTCGCGGAGCGATCCGACGACGGTTCCATCGTGGCCGAGGTGACGGCGGTCCTCTTCCCGGAGGCGCGCGCCTTCATCGAGGGGAAGCTCGCCCGCGCCGGGAACCCCTTCCGCCTGGAGGACGAGATCGTGGTGCGGATGCTCGTGCAGGTCGATCTGAAGGTCGACTGGGGGCAATACCGTGTGATCGTCCAAGATCTGGATATCGATTACACCCTGGGCGAGGTCGCCCGCCGCAAGGAGGAGATCCTCCGGAAGTTGGCCCGCGAGGGGCTCCTCGAGCGCAACCGTTCCCTCGCCTTCCCCGCGCTGCCCCTCCGGGTGGGATTGATAACGAGCCTCGGTTCCGACGCCGAGAACGACGTCCTCAAGACCCTGCGGGAGTCGGGGTTCGCGTTCCGGGTTACGGTGCACGGGGCACGGGTGCAGGGCCCGTACACCGAGGCCTCGGTGCTCAACGCCCTGGACTGGTTCCGGGAGAGGGTACACGAGTTCGACGTGATCCTGATCTGCCGCGGGGGCGGCTCCCGCACCGACCTCGCCTGGTTCGACTCCGAGGCCCTGGGACGCGCGGTGGCCACCTTCCCCATCCCCGTGGTGATCGGGATCGGACACGAGCAGGACTTCTCCGTGCTGGATTACGTGGGATGGCGGGCCAAGACCCCCACCGCCGCGGCCCAGCTCCTGGTGCAGCGGGTGCGGGAGACCATGCAAGGATTGGAGGACTCCCTCGGCAGGGTCCTCCAGCGGGCGGAGGCCCAACTGTCGGAGGCGAGGCAACGGCAGGGCGAGCGTACGCGGAGGCTGCTCCAGGCGGTGGGAAACGCGTTGCGGGTCGCCGAACGCGACCTCGCCCGGCTGTCCCGGGCCCTCCCCCGCGCGGTGGGGGTCGCCCTGGGCGGACAGCGTAGTCACCTCGCCGGGGTCCAGGCCCGGCTCCTGCGGGCCACGGCCCGGGGCCTCGGGGACTCCCGCGGGCGGCTCGCGGAGCTCTCCCGGCGGATAGCCCCCCTGGCCACCGCCCTGGTGGCACGGGAGCGGGAACACCTCGCGGCCCGCGAGAAACGGCTCAGGGCCCTGGACCCGCGGCGGGTGGTGGAGCGGGGGTACGCGATCCTGCGCCTCCCCGGGCGCGGGGTCGTGGTCGATCCCGCCCAGGCCCCGGCGGGGACGCGGCTCGTGGCCGAGGTCAGGGAGGGGCTGTTGCGGCTCCTATCGGAGGGAGGTGAGAGGCGTGGCGGAGGCGGAACGGGCTGAGCCCACCTACTCCCAGGCCGTCTCCCGCCTGGAGGAGATCCTGGAGCGGCTGGAACGGGGCGAGGTGGACATCGACGAGCTCTCCGCCATGGTGGAGGAGGCGGCGGAGCTCGTGTCCCTGTGCCGGCGGAAGCTCACCGAGGCGGAGATGCAGGTGCGGCGCATCACCGAACGCCTGGAGCGCGAGGCGGAGGCCCCGGCGCCGTCCGCTGAGCCCGCCCCCGGTGAGGGGGAGGACGAGGTCCCCTTCTAGCCCGGGGACCGGACGCGGATCACCCGCACCAGGTTAGTCGTGCCCGGCCTCCGGAAGGGAAGGCCGGCGGTGAACACCACCCGATCCCCCGGCGCCACGATCCCCATCTCCCCCGCGGCCCGGATGGAGGCCTCCGCCAGGGCCTCGGCCCCCTCGGTGTGGGGGATGAGGAGGGGGATCACGCCCCATACCAGGGAGAGGGCGCGGGCGACGCGGGGCTCGGGGGTCGCCGCCGCCACGGGCACCCCGGGGCGGAGCGAGGCCACGAGTCGGGCGGTCCATCCGGACACGGTGGCGCAGATGATCGCGGTGGCCCCTACGTCCCGGGCGATCTGCACCGCCGCCTTGGCGCACGCCCCGGGGACCTGGCCCACCAGCTCGGGGGTGAGGCCGGGGACGCGGATGGGGAAGCCGCTCTCCTCCGCGGCCCGGCAGGCCTCGGTCATGGCCCGCACCGCCTCCACGGGATAGCGTCCCGTGGCGGTTTCCTCCGACAACATCACCGCATCCGCCCCGTCCCAGACCGCGGTGGCCACGTCGCTGACCTCGGCCCGGGTGGGGACGGGGGATCGCACCATCGACTCCAGCATCTGGGTCGCCACGATCACCGGCTTCGCCCGCTCGTTGCACAGGTCCACGAGCCGCTTCTGCACCAGGGGGACGTGGTAGGGCCCGATCTCCACGCCGAGGTCGCCCCGGGCCACCATGGCACCGTCGGCCGCCGCCACGATCTCCACCATCCGCCGCACCGCCACCCCGAGCTCCACCTTGGCGATCACCCGGGGCCCATCCTCCCCCAGGATGGCCCGCGCGGCCTTCACATCGGCGGGGGACTTGACGAAGGAGAGCGCCACGTACTCCACCCCGAGCTCCCGGGCCATCGCCATGGAGGCCCGGTCGGCATCGGTCAGGGCGGGGTAGGGGAGCTCCACGCCGGGCACGTTGATCCCCTTTCCCGAGGACACCGTCCCGCCCCGGATGACCCGGCAGCGCATGGCCCCCTCGGTACGCCCCACCACCGATAGCTCCACCTCCCCGTCGGCGAGGAGGAGCCGGGTGCCCACCGGGACGTAGCGGGGGAGGTCCTCCTGGCGTATGGGGAGCCCCCCCTTCCCCAACACCACTTCCGCCCCCGCCGCGAGCTCCACCGGCTCCGGCAGGTCGCCGAGCCTCACCTTCGGTCCCCGCGTGTCGAGGATCACCCCCAGGGGGCGCCCGACCTCCTTCTCCACCCCGCGGACGAGGAGGATGTGCCGCTCGTGGTCCCCCGGGGACCCGTGCGAGGTGTTCACCCGCACGAGGTCCATCCCCGCGGCGGCCATCTCGGCGAGGGTCGCGGCCCCCTCGCAGGCGGGCCCCACCGTCGCCACGACCTTCGTGCGCTTCATGGCCCCCCTAGGGTAAAGGGAAACGGGGACGGGCGCAGGGCTTGCAGGGGGGGAACGGCTTGGATAAGTTTTTATGTGGCAGCGGATCAGCGTTTTCGCCCCGTACACCGGCTACGTCGCAGGAAGGAGATCGAGAGGGTCTTCCGCGAGGGGAAACGCCTCGAGGGCCGTTGGTTCCGCTTCATCCTGTTGCCCAAGGAGGAGGAGATCCCGCGGATACTGGTGGTGGTGGGGCGAAAGGTGGGGAAGGCCGTGGTCCGGAACCGCGTCAAACGCGCCGTGCGGGAGGGGTTCCGCAAGAACAAACACCTGTTCGCGGGGCTCGATCTGGTGGTGATCGCCAAGCCCCCCCTCGGGGGTATCAGGAAGGCCGGCGAGATCGAGAGGATCTTCCTGCGGGAATTCGAGGAGGTGAGGGATGCCTCAGGAGATACTGCTCACCAAAGAGGGGTACGAGAGGAAGAAGAAGCAGCTTGAGGAGCTCGAGCGCAAGCTATACCAGGAGATCCCCGCCCGCCTGAAGGAGGCCAAGGAGCGCGGCGGCGACCTCATGGAGAACCGCGAGTACGTCTACCTCAAGAACGAACAGGAGATCATCGAGCGCGAGGTGCGCCGCCTGCGGGAACTGTTGGAGAACGCGCGGATCATCTCCGAGGACGAGATCAAGGGCGACACGGTGGGGATCGGCACCCGGGTGATCCTGGAGGATGCGGAGACGGGCGAGTTCGACACCTACACCCTCGTCTCGCCGGCGGAGGTGGATCTCCTGACGAAGCGTATCGGGATCGATTCCCCGGTGGGGGCCGCGCTCATGGGCCACACCCGGGGCGACAGCATCGTGGTGCAGACCCCCTCCGGCAAGCGTCGCTACCGGATCCTCGGCGTCGAGAAGGGGTAAGGGGTGCCGGAGGAGCTCGTCGCCGCGCGACGCGAGAAGCTCCAGCGGTTACGGGAACGGGGGGTCGATCCCTATCCCTACAGGTTCGACCGCACCCACACCGCCGCGGACATCAGGGCCCGCTGGGGGAACCTCCCCCCGAACTCCCGGAGCGGCGACGCCGTGCGCCTGGCGGGGCGCCTCTTCACCCTGCGCCGCATGGGAAAGATCGCCTTCGCCGATCTCCGGGACGGGACGGGCCGGATCCAGCTGTTCGCGGCGCGGAACGTCCTCGGGGCGGAGGCATACGAGCTCTTCCTGGAGCTCGATCTCGGCGATATCCTGGGCGTTTGGGGGGAGGTCATCACCACCAAGACCGGCGAGCTCTCCGTGGAGGTGGCGGGCTTCGAGCTCCTGGCCAAGGCCCTCCGGCCCCTCCCCGAGAAGTGGCACGGCCTCCGCGACCCCGAGAAGCGCTATCGCTTCCGGGAGCTCGACCTCCTCACCAACGAGAAGGCCCACAGGGTCCTCATGGACCGGGCCACGATCGTGAGCACCATGAGGCGCCACCTCGAGCGCAAGGGGTTCATCGAGGTGGAGACGCCGATCCTCCAGCCGGTCCCCGGCGGCGCGGCCGCGCGGCCGTTCGTGACCCACCACAACGCCCTGGACCGCGATCTCTACCTCCGGATCGCCCCCGAGCTATACCTCAAGCGCCTGCTCGTGGCCGGATACGAGAAGGTGTTCGAGCTCGGGAAGAACTTCCGCAACGAGGGGATCTCCACCCAACACAACCCCGAGTTCACGGCGCTCGAGGCCTACGAGGCCTACCGGGACTACCACGACGCCATGGAGCTAGCCGAGGACCTGATCTGCGAATGTGTGGAAGCGGTGCACGGCCGCCTCGAGCTCACCTACCAGGGGAAGAGGGTGGATTTCTCGCGCCCGTGGCGCCGCATCACCCTCTACGAGCTCCTGGCCGAGGAGTTCGGGGTCGACCCCGAGGCCCCCGGGGAGGACCTCATCGCGGAGATGGAACGGAAGGGGATCCCCTACCCCGAACCGCTGAGGACCGGGCCGAAGGGCAAGATACTGGAACACCTCCTGGAGATGGCGGAGGAGCGGTTGGTGCATCCCACCTTCGTGATGGATTACCCCCTGGACATCTCCCCCCTGGCGAAGCGCAAGCGCGGCAACCCCGAGCTCGTCGAGCGGTTCGAGCTCTTCATCGCCGGGTTCGAGGTGGCCAACGCCTTCTCCGAGCTGAACGACCCCGAGGAGCAGCGGGAGCGGTTCCTGATGCAGGAGCGACTCCGCGCCGCCGGGGACGAAGAGGCCCACCGGATCGACGAGGCGTTCCTGCGGGCCCTCGAGCAGGGGATGCCCCCCGCGGCGGGGATCGGGTTCGGGGTGGACCGCCTCGTCATGGTCCTCACCGATTCCCCCTCCATCCGCGAGGTGATCGCCTTCCCGCTCGTGGGAGAGCGGCGATGAGTCCCGCGCGGGCACGGCAGCTATCGGGGCTCCTGGAGCTCGTCTCGGAACGCATCCTCGCCTGGGACGCGCTCGTGCTCGAGCGTGTGAGCACCTCCCCCCTCCTGCGGCGGTTCGACGCGCTGTTCCTCCTCGCCACCTACCTCGGCGACGGTTACATCTGGGGCCTGTTCGGCCTGTGGCTTATCTTCACCGGGGGCCCCCGCGATCACCACAACGTCCTTGTCTCCCTCGGGGTGGCCGTGGTACAGTTATCGTTGGTGAAGGTACTGAAGCTCTTCTTCAGGAGGGAGCGCCCGCCGGTGTTCGTGCCGGTGAGGCGCGTTTTTATTTTCGACTCCCACGCCTTTCCCTCGGGTCACGCCACCCTCGCCTTCGGGATGGCCACCGCGACCCTGCGGCTCTATCCCGGTTGGTACGGGCTCATCGTCCTCACGTTCTTCCTGGCCTCCGTCATCTCCCTCTCGCGGATCTACCTGCGCGAGCATTACCCGTTGGACGTGTTAGGGGGGGTGATATTGGGGACGATTTCTTCCTGGATCTTGGCTCCCGTGTTCCAAAACACGATTCCCTGGGGGTGAAGCGTAAATGGAACGATTCTTCTCCCAGAGGGCCCGCGACGTCCGGCGCTCGGTCCTGCGCGAGCTACTGAAGTTCACACAACGGCCGGAGATCATCTCCTTCGCCGGGGGAACGCCGGATCCGGGCACCTTCCCTTGGGAGGAACTGGCGGATATCGCGGCCCGGGAGATCCGGGAGGATTACGCCCGGGCGTTGCAGTACTCCACCACCGAGGGGGACACCGGCCTGCGCGAGGAGCTCCTGAAGGTCGTCCGTGCCGACGGGATCGAGGCGGAGCTCGATGAGATCGTGATCACCACCGCCTCGCAGCAGGGCCTTGATCTGATCGCGCGGACCCTCCTCGATCCCGGCGACGTGGTCTACGTGGAGCTCCCCACCTACCTCGGGGCGATCCAGGCCTTCCGGGCCGTGGGGGCGAGGTTGGTGGGGATCCCGCTCGAGGAAGACGGCATGGACTTGGATGCCCTGCGGGAGAGGATCGCGGCGGACAAGGCCCGGGGGGAACGCGCGAAGTTCATCTACGTGATCCCAGATTTCCAGAACCCCGCCGGGGTCCGGTGGTCGGAGGGGAAGCGACGGGAGCTCCTCGGGATCGCCGCGGAAGAGGACCTCCTGGTGGTGGAGGACGCCCCCTACAGGGCGCTCCGGTTCGCGGGCGGCCCCATCCCCTCCCTCAAGGCCCTGGACCGGGAGGACCGGGTCATCTTCCTCTTCACGCTCTCCAAGATCCTCGCACCCGGCCTCCGGATCGCGGCCCTGATCGGGAGCGAGGGGATCGTGGATAAGATCGTGGCCATGAAGCAGGCGGCGGACCTCTGTACCCCGGCCCTCACCCAGGCCCTGGCCCGGGAGTTCCTGCGGCGCCACGACCTCGAGGCCCACATGGAGAAGATCCGGGCCTGTTACCGCGAGAAACGGGACAGGATGTTGGCAGCCCTCGGGCGGTACATGCCCGGGGGGGTGCGGTGGACGGAGCCCGAGGGGGGACTCTTCCTGTGGGTGACCTTGCCGGAGGGCGTGGACACGGAGCGCATGTTCCCCAAGGCCCTGGAGCGCAAGGTCGCCTACGTCATCGGGGCGCCGTTCTTCGTGGACGGCTCGGGCCGGAACACCATGAGGCTTTCCTTCGCCATCGCCACCCCGGAGGAGATCGAGGAGGGGATCCGGCGGCTCGCCGAGGTGGTGAAGGAGGAACTGGCGGCGCTCTCGGCCCCGGCCCAGCTCTGATCCCCCTCGATACGCCCCCGCCGCGGCGGGGGCGTATCTCTTCGGTGATCGCTTGAGTCCACGGACTGCCTCAATTAGCCTCCAGGGGATGTTGGACAAGATCCTCAGGATCCTCGAGGAGAAGGAGCGGGAGCTGCGCGAACTCGAGGGGAAGCTCGGCGACCCCGGGGCGGTGGGGAGGGCGGAGTACGCCGAGCTCTCCCGTCGCTACGCCAAACTCTCGGAGCTCGTGCGGAAGGGGAGGGAGCTCCGGGCGCTCCTCGCCGAGGTGGAGGAGGAACGCGAGCTCCTCGAGGGCGCGGGGGACGAGGCGCTGGCGGCGGAACTCCGGGAGGAGCTCCGCCGGGATGAGGAGAAGCTCGCCCGTCTCCTCGCGGAGATAAAGCGCGAGCTCGTTCCCGAAAGGCCCGAGGACCGTCGGAACGCCATCGTGGAGATCCGGGCCGGGGCCGGGGGCGAGGAATCGGCCCTCTTCGCCGCGGATCTGTTCCGGATGTACTGCCGCTACGCGGAGCGGAAGGGCTGGCGGGTAAAGGTGCTCGATTCCCACCCCACCGACCTCGGGGGCTACAAGCAGATCACCTTCGTGGTAGAGGGGAAGGGGGCGTACGGGAGGCTCCGCTACGAATCCGGGGTACACCGGGTGCAGCGGGTTCCGGTGACCGAATCCTCGGGACGGATCCACACCTCCACCGCCACGGTGGCGGTGCTGCCGGAGATGGAGGAGGTGGAGGTGGAGATCCGGCCCGAGGACCTCCGGATCGAGACCTTCCGGGCCGGGGGGCCGGGCGGACAGCATATGCAGAAGAACGAGACGGCGGTCCGCATCACCCACCTCCCCACCGGGATCACCGTCTCCTGCCAAGACGAAAGATCGCAGTACCAGAACAAGGTCCAAGCGCTACGCATCCTGCGGGCCCGCCTGTGGGAGATCCGGGAGCGGGAGCGCCAGCGGGCCCTCCAGGAGACCCGTCGGCGCCAGAT
Source organism: Caldisericota bacterium (assembly GCA_013151115.1). Classification (GTDB taxonomy): domain Bacteria; phylum Bipolaricaulota; class Bipolaricaulia; order Bipolaricaulales; family Bipolaricaulaceae; genus UBA3571. The sequence continues at coordinate 1,612 of JAADIW010000156.1, read as the reverse complement.
CGGCACGGGGGAGCGGTCGGAGAAGATCCGGACCTACAACTTCCCCCAGAACCGGGTCACCGATCACCGCATAAATTTCACCACCTACAGGCTACAGGAGATCCTGGACGGGGACCTCGACATCCTCACCGATCCCCTGTTCGAGGCCGAGCTCGAGCGGGAGCTGGCCGGCGCCGCGGGAGAGGGGTGAGATCGCCGCGATCCGTGTTGAAGTGGGCGATTCCCATCGGTTAAAATCCGATGCCCCAACGGGGCTTTTTTTTACCCCAAAACCGGACAAAGGAGGGAGAATGACGGACAAACTCAACCCATTCGCCATCGCTCAGCGGCAGCTCGACGAGGCGGCGGCGATCCTCAAGCTCGACCCCGGAACCCACGAGCTCCTGCGCTGGCCCATGCGGGAGTTCCACGTGCGGATCCCCGTCAGGATGGACGACGGCAGCGTGAAGGTGTTCGAGGGGTTCCGGGTGCAGTACAACAACGCCCGTGGCCCCACCAAAGGGGGCATCCGCTTCCACCCCGAGGAGACGTTCGACACGGTACGGGCCCTGGCCGCCTGGATGACCTGGAAGACGGCGGTGATGGATCTCCCCCTCGGCGGCGGCAAGGGCGGCGTGGTCTGCAACCCCAAGGAGATGTCGGAGGGGGAGCTGGAGCGGCTCTCCCGGGGGTACATCCGCGCCCTGGGCCACTACATCGGCCCGGAGATCGACGTCCCCGCCCCCGACGTGTACACCAATCCCCAGGTCATGGCGTGGATGATGGACGAGTACGAGAAGATGGTGGGCAGGAGCGCCCCGGGCGTCATCACCGGGAAGCCCCTGCCGCTGGGCGGTTCCGCCGGCCGCGGGGACGCCACCGCGCGTGGCGGTATCTACACCGTCCGTGAGGCCGGGAAGGTCCTGGGGATCGAACTCAAGGGGGCCACGGCCGCTATCCAGGGCTACGGGAACGCCGGCCAGTTCGCCCACAAGCTCGCCGTGGAGATCCTGGGGATGAAGGTGGTGGCCGTCTCCGATTCCAGGGGAGGGATCTATAACCCCGAGGGGTTGCCCTTCGAGGCCGTGCTCAAGCACAAGCAGGAGACCGGCTCGGTGGTCGGCTTCCCCGGGGCGCAGCCCATCTCCAACGAGGAGCTCCTGGAGCTCGACGTGGTGGTCCTCTTCACCGCGGCACTGGAGAACGTGATCACCGAGGCCAACGCCGAGAGGATCAAGGCGAAGATCGTGGCCGAGCTCGCCAACGGCCCCACCACCCCCGAGGCCGACGTCATCCTCCACCGGCGGGGGGTCTACGTGATCCCGGATTTCCTCTGCAACGCCGGCGGCGTCACCGTCTCCTACTTCGAACAGGTGCAGAACGCCTACAACTTCTACTGGACCGAGGAGGAGGTGCACAAGCTCCTCGACCGCAAGATGACCGCGGCCTTCCACGCGGTACACGAGGCGGCCCGCGAGCACGACGTCCACAACCGGCTCGGGGCCTACATCGTGGCGGTGAGCCGGGTGGTGGAGGCGATGAAGCTCCGCGGTCACGATCCCCGGGGCCTTCGCCGTGGGCGTGCTCGATTCGTTCTTCCTCCTCCCCTGCTCCTCGGGCCCCTACATCGCGA
>JAADIW010000160.1 GCA_013151115.1 Caldisericota bacterium | reverse complement strand
GCTCTCGTGGTCCGCGGACGGGTCGTGGGAGGTGAACGGGGCGTTCCGGGCCGCCGATTCGTTGGGGTTCCGGGCCGAGCTCTCCCGGATGGACGCGCTGTACCGTTGGGCGACGGCGGTCTCGGGGGTCTGGGGGGGACTCGAGATCACGCTGGGCCTCGAGGACGCGGGAGGTGGCCTCGGCTGCTCCGGTTCGGTCCTGGCCGCCGGCGATGTGTGGTCCATCGAGCTCCGGGGCGCCTATTCCCCCGCCGCGGGGTGGGATCTGTGGGTGTCCTTGGGCCTTTCCTTAGACGTCTATTAGGCCCTTCCCTCCCGCAGGAGGCGCTCCATGTGATGGAGGATACGGAGGTCGAACCGCCCGTCGTCCCGCAGGTGCTCCTCGAGGTTCTCGATGCCGCAGAAGCGGGCCAGGGCCTCGTCGAACTCCGGCGAATGTTCCCCATCGGTCGGGCCGCGGTAATGGCCGAGGCGCGACAGGAGCTCCTGGAGGCGGCGCCGGAGTCCCCGGTCCAGGGGGACGAGGTCCTCGGGCGTGGGCGGGGCGAAATAGAGCCGGTGGAGTTCGTAGAGACGCCGGAGCTCCTCGATGGGTCGGGAGTGGTCGTCCACCCGAAGGTCGATGTAGCGATCGTTGAAACCCCCGTACCCGCCCCCCTCCTTGACCACCAGCAGCGCGGCCGACTGTTGCCCGCGTCGGTCTCCCCCGGCGTCCTGGCCGGCGGCCAGCGCCGCGAGCAGCCGTTCCGCCAACGTCCCCCGCGTACCCGCGAAGGCCTCGGCCATGGCCCCCACCACGCGCTCGGAGGCGAGGATGTTCCCCTGGCAGGCGAAGCCATCCCTAACCAGATGCCCCGCCCACGGGAGGCATTTCCGCCCGGTGAAGGCCGCGGCCCGCCCGCGGGCGTCCACCACCCCGACCTGGCGTAACTCCCTCTCGGGGTCGGCGGCCACGAGGCGCTCCACGACCTCATCCGGTGGGAGGCCCTCGCCCAGGAGCTTCAGTCCTTCCGGGCCGTAGCTCGTGTTGGCGTACGACTGCGTGGCGATCGCCCCCACCCCGGCATGGGCCCAGGGGACCACCGCCCCCACCGCGATGAACTTCGACTGCACCGCCACCCCCAATTCCCCGGATCGGGGATCGTGGGCGACTATCGAGAACGTGCCCATCTCCACCTCCGCCGTTCGGGGACGGGCAGCGTGGCCCAGGCCCCGAGGATCAAGGGGACCCGCGACGCCCCCCGGCCCCAGATCGCCGGGGATGGCCTCCCCGCGGGGGCCGCCCGTGCGAACGCCGACGCGGAACGATCGGGACATGATCGTCCACTCCGGGCTTGCCCCGCCCCAATGATAGCCCAGCTCGGGGGCGGGCAGGGGGTCAAATTAAAAGGGCCCCGACGTGGGGCCCCTTTATCCGTACGGCGATCCCGAGGTCGTTTACCTCGGCATTACGCTCTGGGCCTGGGGGCCCTTGGGGCCCTCCACGACCTCGAACTCCACCGTCTGGCCTTCGCGCAGGGACCGGAAACCGGACGCGTTGATCGCCGAGAAATGGACGAACACGTCGGGGCCGTTTTCCTGCTCGATGAAGCCGTAACCTTTGGCGTCATTGAACCACTTAACTTTCCCGATGGCCATGGGTCATTCCCCCTTTCCTCTCTGTACTCGACCGCGACACGCCACTTCCCAAAGCTCAGGGGGATAACCCATAAGCTGCGGAGGTCACGCACTTGCTGCGGCCTGCGGAAATCATCATATCCGATCGCGTCGATGAGATCAACGTCGGTTCGCCCGGGGCCTCGTGGGCGCGGGGAGCCGCGGTTTCTTGGCCGTATCGTCCCGATAGCGCAATATATACCGCCATGGGAAGGCCCACGATCCCCAAGGACCGGATGTACCACAAGTTCCGCCTTTACGGATTCCTGAAGAACCTGCGTTTCTTCGATCCTTTCATCATCCTGTTCTTCCGCGAGATGGGGCTGTCGTTCTTCGAGATCGGGGCGCTCTTCTCCATCCGCGAACTCGCCACCAACTTCCTGGAGATCCCCACGGGAGTGGTGGCCGATGCCTTCGGCCGGCGCAAGGCGATGCTCGCCTCGTTCACCAGTTACATCCTCTCGTTCCTCATCTTCTACGCCGCGCCGGGCTTCTGGACCTACGCGTTGGCCATGGTCCTGTTCGCCTTCGGCGAGACCTTCCGCTCCGGCACCCACAAGGCGATGATCCTCGAATATCTCCGTATCAAGGGGATCGAGCGTCTGAAAGTGCACTACTACGGCCACACCCGGGCGGGGTCCCAGCTCGGCTCGGCCCTCGCGGCCCTGATCGCGGCGGGGTTGGTCTTCTACTCCGGCTCCTATCGGATCGTGTTCCTCGCTTCGGTGGTGCCCTACGTCCTCGGGCTTTTCCTCTTCCTCACCTACCCCAAGGAACTCGACGGGGAGGTGGTGCGGGTGACGGGGGCGTGGAGGAGGAAGCTAGCGGAGCGGCTCACCCTGACCGGAAGGGATTTCCTCTCCATGTTAAGGGACCCCCATACCCTCAAGGGGCTCCTGCACTCGGCGGCATTCGACGGGGTGTTCAAGGCCACGAAGGATTACCTCCAGCCGATCCTGAAGTCCCAGGCCCTGGCCCTGCCCGTCCTCCTTTCCCTCTCCCCCGATAAGCGCACCGCCCTCCTCGTTGGGATCCTTTACTTCTTCCTGCACCTGGGGACGTCGTTCGCCTCCCAGAACGCGGGGAGGGTAGAAGCGGGTCTGCGCTCGCTTCCCCTCGCGGTGAATGTGACCTACCTTTCAGGGATGGCCTTGTTGCTCCTGGCGGGCGCGGGGGAATGGCTCCGGATCTACGGGCTCGCCATCGCGGCCTTCGTCGGGCTCTATCTCCTCCAGAACGTGCGCCGGCCCATGATGGTGGGATACCTGAGCGACGTGATCCCCCAGCGGGTGATGGCGTCCGGCCTCTCCGTGGAGTCCCAGTTGAAGACGCTGGTCCTCGCGATGCTCGCCCCCGCGGTGGGGCGTCTGGCCGACGCCCTCGGCGTGGGCCCGGCCCTGATGCTCGTCGCTGGCGGTGCCCTCTCGCTCTCGCCTTTCCTGCGGGTCGCCGCTTCCCACGGAGCACCGGCGCCGGCGAAGGGGGCGCCGCGGTGAGGGAGTTGCTGGACTGGCTCACCGATCCCCTGGCGATCGCAGTCCTCCTGCTTCTCTTCGCCTGTGGTTGGGCGGTCTGGGCGCGGCGACGCTGGCATGCCCTCCTCATCGGGGCAGTCGCCGGCGGCCTCTACTTCCTGGGCATCGCGCCCGGCGCCGATCTCCTTCTCAGGCCCCTGGAGAGCGCTTATCCCGCGCTGCTCGTCGCCCCTCGGGGGGAGGTAGCGGCGGTGGTGGTGCTCGCGGGGGGCGAGGCGTGGGGCCCGGAACGCCCGATCACCAGTGCCCTTTCCGAGGCCTCGCTCGCCCGCCTCGTCGAGGGTATCCGGGTGTGGCGGATGTTGAGGGGGGAAGTGCCCCTCGTGTTCGTGGGAGGCGTGGGGACGCCGGGCCGGCCGGCGGAGGCCCCGCTCGTGGCCAAGGCCGCCGCGGCCCTGGGGGTGCCGTGGGAGGCGATAACGTGGGAATCCTCGTCCCGGAACACTTACGAGAACGCGCTCGCCGTGAAGGGGATCCTGGAGGGAACGCGGTTCGTCCTCGTCACCTCCGCGTTCCACATGCCGCGCGCGATGGAGGTCTTCCGCGGGATGGGGCTGGACCCCGTGCCGGCCCCCTGCGGCCACGAGTACCGGGGGGTCTATACCCCTTACGACTACATCCCCCAGGCGATAAACCTCTGGCACTCCGCTCACGCCCTGCGGGAGTACCTGGCCATCCTCTGGTACCGGATCCGCTACCGGTAAAGGAGCAAGAACGCCGTTCCGGGGAGCAGGGCGGCCAGGGTCAGGGGGATCCCGTAACGGAGGAACTCCCAAAAACCGATATCGAGGCCCCGTTTCCCCGCTTCTCCCAGGGCGATAAGGTTCACCACCGAGCCCACCGGGGTGAGGCACCCAGCCACGGTGGACACGAACCCCAGGGTGTACCAAAAAAGCGGGGCCCCGCCGAAATGGCCCGCCCATCCCCGGGCGAGGAGCACGAAGGGGACGTTGGAGAGTACTTGGCTTCCCAAGAAGCTCATCCAGGTGAGATGGAGGTAGGAGAGCCTCCCACCGCTGAAGAGCCCCTGCAACAGGGAATCTAGGCGCTGTACGGGATCGGAGGTTTCCACGCCGTGCATGACGATGAAGAGACCCACGAAGAGGGCCAGGAGGGACCAGTCCACTCCCGTGATACCCTCCGAGGCCTCCCGGTGCCAAAGGAGCAGGGAAAGGAGGGCCCCCGCCATGGCGGCCCCTCCCACGGGGTACCCCAGGAGATAGCCGGCGGTCGTGAGGGCGATGCCGGGGAGTGGACGCCAGAGGAGACGTGGGTTCGGGTCGGGGCCGGAAGGGGCGTCTCCGTCGCGTCCCCCTGTCGCCAGGAGCTTCCCCCGGAAAAGGAGGAGCAAAACGCCGTAGGCACTGACGAGGCCTATGGCTACCGGTAGGGCTTCGGCCGCCAAGAAGTCGAGATAGTGGATGCCCGAGGCCGTCCCGATGATGGCGTTCTGGGGGTTTCCGGAGAGGGTCAGGGCGCTCCCCACGTTGGCCCCGACGATCAAGGCCCAGATGAGGGGCAAAGGGGAGAGCCCCATGGAAGCGCTCAGCTCGAATAGGAAAGGGGCGAAGAATATACACACGGCGTCGTTCACCAGGAATGCCGAGAGTACCGCTATTCCCCCGAGCACGGCCCCCAGCGTGGCCCAGGGGGGAGGGGAGAGCCGGGCGAGTGCCCATACCAGGACCCGGTAGAGACCAGCCCGGGCGAGGAGGGTCGCCTGGACCATCATCCCCAAGAGGAGGAGAATTGTGTTCCAATCCACAACGCCCTGGGAGAAGGCTTCCCGGAAGGGAACCACCCCCAGCGCCACAGCAAGGAAGGCCCCGAGGAGGGCCCCTCCCGTCCGCTCCAGGGGAAGCCAGCGGGGCCCCGAGCCGGAGATGAACATATAAGTGAGGGCGAAGATGGCGATCGCCTTCACCCTTCATCCTCCCGGTGGACGGCCCGGATCCCCTCCTCCACCGCGCGGTCGGGGATCACGTGGAGCCTGCCTCGGTCATCGCGGATGCGGGGCTCACGGGGGTCGATCTTCTCCACCGCCCCCTCCACCCCGCCGGCGGTGACCGGTGTCCGGGTCCTCATCCGCCGCCGGGAAGGGCCCGGCCATGGTATCGGCGGTGATGCTCTTGGCTTCCAATCCATTCCGGCCTTCCTTGGGACCGGCAATTGTGGGGCCGTGGGGGGCCCATTACAATCGGGCGCCATGTGCTTGGCGATTCCGGTGAAGGTGGTGGCCGTCCGGGGGAACGAGGCCACGGTGGATCTCGGGGGAATACGGTCGCGGGCCCGCCTCGACCTGTTACCCGAGGAGGTGCGGCCCGGGGATTACATCCTGGTCCACACGGGCTTCGCCATCCGTCGTCTCGATCCGGCGGACGCCGAGGAGACCCTCAAGCTCTTCGATGAACTCCTTTCCGCCGGCGATGCGGGCGGGGAGTGACCTCTTCCGACTGCGGGATCCCGCGCGCGCCGCGGGGCTTTCCCGGGTCCTCCGGCGCCTCGCGCCGGAACGCCCGGTGAAGATCGTCCACGTCTGCGGGACCCATGAAGCGGCCATCGCCGAACACGGCCTGCGCTCCCTCCTCCCCGACGGGGTGGATGTCTACGAGGGGCCCGGCTGTCCGGTGTGCGTCACCTCCACCGCCGATATCAACCTCGCCGTGGCCCTCGCCTTGGAGAAGGGCGCCATCCTGTGCACCTTCGGCGACATGCTACGGGTTCCCGGGACCGAACTCACCCTGGAGGAGGCCCGTGCCCACGGGGCCGATGTGCGGGTGGTGCTTTCGGCGGCGGACGCCGTCCGTATCGCCAGGGAGAACCCCCGGAGGGAGGTGGTCTTCTTCGCCGTGGGGTTCGAGACCACCGCGCCGGGAACCGCGGCCGTCCTCTTGGACGGCCCCCCGGACAACTTCTCGGTGCTCTGCTCCCACAAGCTCATTCCCCCGGCGCTGGAGGCCCTGCTCCGGGAAAACACCGAGGTGGACGGGTTCCTCGCCCCGGGCCACGTCTCCACCATCATCGGCGCCGATGCCTATCGGGAACTGGCGGGCAAATTCCACGTGCCGGTGGTGGTGGGCGGGTTCGAGCCCCTAGATGTCCTCTTCGCCATCGCCCTGATCCTGCGCCAGCTCGGCGAGGGCCGGGCGGAGGTGGAGAACGCCTATCCCCGGGCGGTGCGGCCCGAGGGAAACGTCCGGGCTAAGCGCATCATGGCGGAGGCCTTCCGGGTGGTGGACGCCGTCTGGAGGGGAATCGGGACGATCCCCGCCTCGGGTCTGGAGCTCGGCGAGGGGTTCACGCGCTATAACGCGCGGGAGAAGTTCGAGCTGGAGGCGAGAACGGGGGACGAGGAGCCTCCCGGCTGTCGTTGCCCCGAGATCATCATGGCCAAGGCCGTCCCCACCGATTGTCCCCTGTTCGGCACCGCGTGTACGCCCCTCTCCCCCGTGGGGCCGTGCATGGTGGGGGTCGAGGGGGCCTGTTCCATCTGGTATCGCTACGGGGAGCGTCCGGTGCTATGAGGAGACCCCTTTCGGAGGATAAGGTCACTGCTCTGCACGGTGCCGGCGGGGAGTTGATGCAGCGGCTCATCGCCGAGGTGATCCTGCCCCTCTTCCCCATCAAGGCCGCGGGCCCGCGGGGCCTCGACGCTCTGGACGACGGGGCGGTCCTCTCCCTGCACGGAGGCCATTTGGTCGTCACCACGGATTCGCACGTGGTTAAGCCGCTCGAGTTCCCGGGCGGGGACATCGGGGTACTCGCCGCCTGCGGCACGATCAACGACCTCGCCGTGATGGGGGCGAGACCGGTGGCGGTGACCCTGGGCCTCGTGGTGGAGGAGGGGTTCCCGATAGACGAACTGAGACGCTACCTTTCGTCGTTCGCCGCCGTGCTATCGGATCTGGGGGTGGCGGTGGTAGCCGGGGATACGAAGGTGATGGGGGCGGGGGAGCTCGACGGCCTCGTGTTGGCCACCACCGGGATCGGGGTGGCGGAGGAGTTCGTCCCGGATTCGGGCCTCAGGCCGGGTGATCGGATCATAGTTACCGGCCCGGTGGGGGACCACGGGATGGCGATCCTGGCCGCGCGGGAGGGCTTCCCGCTGGAGGGGGAGATAAGGAGCGACGTGGCCCCGGTGTGGCCCCTGGTGGAGCGGGCCCTCCGGGTGGGAGGGATCGTGGCCATGAAGGACCCCACCCGCGGCGGACTCGCGGCCGCGTTGAACGAGATGGCCGGAAAAGCCGGGGTGGGGATCCTCGTCCGAGAGGGGGCGGTCCCGGTGAGGCCCGAGGTGAAGGGGCTCGCCGATCTCCTCGGCGTAAGCCCCCTGGCCCTCGCCTGCGAGGGTCTGGCGGTGATCGGGGTCTCCCCAGATCGGGCGGAGGCGGTCCTGGCGGCCCTGCGCGAGCACCACATGGGGAGGGAGGCTCGGATCATCGGCGAGGCCATCGCGGAATACCCGGGCAAGGTGATACTGGAGACCGGGGTGGGGGGTCGGAGGTTCCTGGAGATGCCCCTGGGCGACCCCGTGCCCAGGATCTGCTGAGCTCTCCTGGCGGCGTTCGCCTGTTGCGGGGAAGATGATCTCCTTGTCGCACCGGCACGAGAGGGTGCTCCGTTTGCTCTGTCAGCGGTTGGGGGAGGAAGTGCTCTGGGCGGTGACTGGAAGCACCGGTCTGGCCCTGCAGGGGGTGCGGGTTGAGCCCCACGATATCGACCTGCAGACCGACGCAAGGGGAGCGTACAGGATCGAGGAGCTGTTGACGGAGTTTGTGAAGAAAAAGGTGGTCTTCTCCTCCACGGAGAGGATCTGTTCCCACGTCGGGGCCTTCGAAATCGAGGGACTCGTGGTCGAGGTGATGGGCGCGCTGCAAAAGCGCCTTCCGGACGGCACTTGGGAGGCGCCGGTCGATGTCGCGCTTCACCGGCGGTTCGTGCGCTTCAAGGACCTCCTCGTCCCGGTCATCTCCCTGGAACACGAGCTGCGCGCCTATCGGCTCCTGGGGCGGGAGGAGACCGCACGGCGCATCGAGGCCCGCCTGCGGGAGGTCTCAGGTTTCTAGATTCCACTGAAATAGCCTTCCTCCCATCCGGCGGGAGATCTAGTCCGTTACGGTCGTGGGCGCCTCAGTCGAGCCAGCGCCTCGCCTCCACCGTGAGCCCGTCGTCCGCCGCGATGACCTCGAGGCCGAGTTCCTCCGTGAGCTTCCGGGCGAGCTCGTGGGGCTTCGCCCGGAGCATGGTCATTCCGAAGTGGGTAAGCACCGCCAGCTTGGGGCGCACCACCTTGATGATCTCCGCCGCCTCGGGGAGCGAGAGGTGGTCGATCCCCGGGGAGGGTTTGAGGCGTACCACGTTCAGGACGAGGAGATCGCAGCCGACATAGCGCTCGGGCAGTTCCGGGAAGAACCGGGTGTCCACCACGAACCCCGCCGTTCCCTCGGCGGAGTCGAGGATCACCCCATATGTCTCGGCATCGCCGTGGCGGTGGCGCACCGGGATAAGGCGTATGGCCCCGAGATCCAGATCACTTCCGTCCTCCAGGACATCGATCCGTTCCGGGTACTTCCGCACGTATCTGAGGACCACCGGGTCCTCGCCCTCGAGGCAATCCCGGGGGGCGAGGAGGACCCCCTTCTTCCCCCTATGTCCGAGTTCGGCCATGACCTCGAGCATGATGTTCACATCAGTGGAGTGATCCAGGTGCTTGTGGGTGAGGACGACCCCGTCGAGCCCCTCCGGATCGAGCGGGGGCCTGGATTTCCTACAGCGCAACAGCGTGCCCGGACCGGGGTCGAGGAGGAGCCGCGTCCCGGCGAGTTCGATCCAGGTCCCCGCGGAGTAACGGAGCTGTTTCCCGACCACGAAACGAGCGCCCGCGGTACCGAGGAACTTCACGAACCCCATCCGAAGCCCGTGATTATATGGCCGGGAGGCCTAGAACGTCCCCTGCCAGCCGAAGTCCACCTTCCAGGTCTTGGCCGGGTCCGCGGGATCGACGAGGCCCATCTCCGCGCCGAAGTTCACCGTGAACCCCTGTAACAGCGGGACGTTGAGGATCGTCTTCACCTTGCTGACCCCGAAAAGGTCATCGTTGCCGCGGCTGAAGTAGAACGTGATCTGCCAGCGGGCCGTATCGCCGCAGCAACCGACCACGGGCCCCTCCAGCCGCCAATATTCGAAGAACGCGGCGTCGCCGGTGAGGGAGGCGTCCTTCTCGGGGTCGAACGAGGTCACGAACTTGCCGGCGATCTCGTTGGCGAACTCGCATCTTATCTCGATCCCGTAAAGGTCCACCGCCTCCAGACCGAACCCCTCCGCGGCGGTCTCGAGGGAGATATAGGGCATGATGCAGCCCTCGATCCAGTCCGTCGCCACCCGGAGCGTGGGGCTCACGTCCTTGGCCTCGGGGGTGAAGGTGATCTTCAGGTTGGTGTAAATGCGCACATCGCCGCACAGGCCGCAGGGCACCGGGAGGTCGCTGAAGGTGAAGCAGAAGTTCTGAAAGCCCTCCTCTTTGTTGAACGCGAAGCTGATGTCCCACGCGAACTCGCAGAAACTGCATCCCAGCGCCGTGGCCTCGCCGCGGATCAAGAGATCGAGATCCGAGAACTCGATCGTGAGGCCGCTGAACCTCGTCCGCAGGGTCAGGGACATCTCCCCCAGGGTCCCGGTCAGCGTGAAGAGCCCATAGGAGTTCTCGGGTGTGCCGGCGTCGAAGTAAAAGCGATAGTCCAGGGTGAAATCGAAGATGGGTACCCGGACGTTCGCCGTCCACGATTTGAGCGCGGGGACCGTGGGGTCGAAATCCGCGGACAGGGAGAGGGGGATTTCCATCTCCATGGTGTCCGTGGCGAGTTCCAGGTCGTAACGCAGCGTCCCGGTGAAGGAGGAGAAGGCGCTGTCCTCGACCTTCGCGTAGAGGTCCATCTCGAAATAGTAGAACATGGAGACGAACCTCAGGTCGAACAGGGTTTTCTCGATGACGAAAGAGGGGCCGGAGAAGGTGATCTTGGCGTTCCACGTGAATGAGGGTGGGCTTATGAGCCCTCCCGGGCCCAGGACCCGGACTTCCACGTATATCTCCTCCAGCAATTCCCCCGTCTGGGCGTCGTAAACTGCGACCCGGAAGGAATCCTCTCCGTAGAAGCCCGGGTCGGGCGCGTAAACGAGCCGGGGAGGAGTTCCGCTCAAGGTCCCGTGATCCGGGG
>JAADIW010000115.1 GCA_013151115.1 Caldisericota bacterium | reverse complement strand
GGGAACTGGTATAATCGTTTCGCTTGGCCCCGTCGTCTAGCGGCCTAGGATACCGGGCTCTCATCCCGGCGACAGGGGTTCAAATCCCCTCGGGGCCACCACGCGGGCGGCGTCGCCGCCTTTTTTGTTGTTAACCAAAGGAACGAGGAGGTCTCTGCGCGGTGAGAACCAAGCTCCTCCCCTTCGCCCTCGCCGGCCTCGTCCTCGCCGTGGACCAGCTCCTCAAACACCTCGTCGTCTCCGCGCTCGCCCCCGGCGAATCGTTCGCCCTCCTCCCGGGCGTCCTCTACCTGTCCCGGGTACACAACACCGGCTCGGCGTTCGGGATCCTCCGGGGCCGCAACCCCCTCCTGGCCGTCCTGGTGGCCGCGGTCTCGTTGGGGGTCGTGTGGGCGCTCCAGCGCGGTGTCCTCCGGGGCCGGTGGGAGCGCGTGGGGGGCGGACTCGTCCTCGGCGGGGCCCTGGGCAACCTGCTCGACCGCCTGATACGCGGCTACGTGGTGGATTACGTGGATTTCAGGCTCTTCCCGGCCTTCAACCTGGCCGATGCGTCGGTGGTGGTCGGGGCGCTGCTCCTCGCGGTCGGGATGCTGTGGAGGCGGGGGTGAGGCCCCTCTTCATCGTGCTGGAGGGTCCGGACGCGGCGGGGAAATCGACCCAGCTCGAGCTCCTCGCCGCCGAGCTCTCCCGGCGCGGGATCGACGTGGTCACCACCCGGGAGCCCGGCGGTACGGACCTGGGCCGGGCGTTGCGGGGGATCCTCCTGGACCCACGCCGTCGCATCGAACCCCTGGCCGAGCTCTTCCTGCTCCTCGCCGACAGACGCCAACACGTGGAGGAGCTCATCAAGCCGGCCCTGGCCGAGGGCAAGTGGGTGATCTCCTCCCGCTACACCCTCTCCAGCCTCGCCTATCAGGGCTACGGACGCGGGATCCCCATGGAGACCGTGCGGCGGTTGAACGAGATCGCCACCGGGGGCCTCTCCCCGGACTACACCTTCCTCCTCGACGTGCCCCCCGAGGTCGCCCTGGAACGCGCCGGCGAGACGGACCGGTTCGAGGCCGAGGGCCTCGCGTTCCGGGCGCGGGTGCGTGAGGCCTACCTACAGCTCATCAAGTCGGTCCCCAACGGATACGTGATCGACGCGACCCGACCGCCCGAGGAGGTTTGCCGCCGGATCCTGGCGCATCTCCCGTTGGCCTAACGGTCCCGGGGGCGCTATTCTTGTGACGAAGGAGGGATGGGATGGAACTCGAGGTTCTCCGGGAGGACTTGGTCTTTGGGACGCGCACCGCGGGACACGCCATCGCTGGGAAGAGCTCGATGCCCATCTTGTCCGGGATACTGTTGCGCACGTTGGAGGGCGAGCTCGAGCTCTGTGCCACCGACCTCGAACGCGCGATACGCTGCCGCATCCCCGCGCAGGTCAAAATCCATGGGGAAGCCGTCCTTCACGGACAGGTCCTGGCGCAGCTCGTGGCCCGTCTCCCGGATGAGGACCGCGTGTCGCTGGCGGCGGCCGACGGCAAGGTGTGGCCCCGCCACCTTCGAGCTCCTCACCCTCCCGGCGGACGAGTTCCCCCAACTCCTCGCCCCGGAGGGCGATCCCCTCTGCCGCATCGACCGGGGGACCTTTATCCACGCCATCCAGCAGACGGCGTTCGCCGCGGTGAAGGCCACCGAGACCACCCGCCTCGCCCTCACCGGGGTGAACATGGTGCTCGGGACCGGGAAGATGAAGCTCGCCGCCACGAACGGGTACCGCCTCGCGGTCCGGGAGGTCCCCGTGGAGGGACTCGCCGCGGGCGAGCCCCGGAATCTCCTCATCGATGCGCAAGTGATGTCGGACCTCATGCGGGTTCTGGGGACCGTCGCCGCCGAGCAAGTCTCGCTCCACCTGGGCGATGGACAGGCCCACTTCTCCGCGGGGCCGGTGGTCTTCACCTCGCGCCTCATCCAGGAAGAGTTCCCGGATTTCGAGCGGGTGATCCCCCGGGAGAACGACATCGGCCTCTTCCTCCCACGGGAGGACTTCCTGGCGACCCTGCGCCGCCTGGAGATCACGGCTGCGGAGGAATCGGGCGCGGTCACCCTGCACGCCCTGACCTCCTCCAATACCCTGGAGGTATCCTCCGCCTCGCGCGAGAAGGGGACGGGCACGGAGCGCGTGCGCCTGGCGAAGCCCGCACCCCGGGGGATCGAGATCGCGTTCAAGGCCGAGTACCTGATAGACGCCCTGCGCAGGATGGAATCCGACCAGGTGGTCCTGTGGCTATCGGCCCCGGATCGGGCGGGACTCCTCGAGCCCGCCGGGGATATCGCCCCCGAGGACCAGGGGTTCATCTACGTCTGCATGCCGGTGCGCCTGCTGTAACGCGGCCCGGCGGGGCCGCTCCCTCCGGGTGGCAGAAGGCCGAGAGGCCGAGGGGGGCGTGGAAGGGCCCGCGGAGGGGTGAAATCGGCCCCATCCTACATCCACTGGGAGAGCGGCCGGTGGTCGATCGCGAGGAGCGTTTGGGAGAGGCCTTACGGGGTGCCTTCGCCGGCGAGAACCCCACCCTGGGGAAGGCGCTCACGGCCCTAGGGGACCGGGGGTTCGGGGCGCTGGTCCTCCTGTTGGCGCTCCCGGCGGCCCTGCCCCTTCCGGCCGTGGGCTACGCGGTCCCCTTCGGGTTCGGGATCGTCTGTCTCGGGGTCGAGTTCGCGTGGGGGCGGGAGGAACCGTGGTTGCCCCGCCGTCTCCTCGCGCTGCGGCTTCCACGGGTGGGGCCGAACGCCCGGGCCTTCGCGGTGCTCGTGTGGCTCGAACGATGGGTCGGCGAACGGCGCCCCCCGATCCGGGGTCCGTATCGCCTCGTGACCGGGTGTGTGCTCGCCCTGCTGGGCACGCTCATGATGATCCCCATCCCGGGGACGAACACCCTTCCCGGGGCCTGTGCTTCGGTGATCGGCCTCGGGCTCCTCTACCGGGACGGTCGGCTGGTGCTCGCGGGGATAACCCTCAGCCTCGGGCTCCTCGCCGCGTACGTGGCCGCCGTCCTCGGGATCAAGGGACTCCTCTCGTCGCCGTGATGAGCACGGCGGATGATATCCGAAGCGATGGAGGATAGGATTCGGACCGTGTGGGTGTTGGGGATCGAGACCGCCGGCGATGTGGGAAGTGTGGCCCTCTGGCGCGAGGGGGAGGTCCCGTTCGAGCTCAGGTTCCCCGCGCGGAGGCGACACGCGGAGCGCCTGGCGCCGGCGGTGCGGACGCTCCTGGCGGAGGCCGGCGTGGCGCCGACGGACCTCGGGTTGATCGCGGTGGACATCGGGCCCGGCTCCTTCACCGGGGTCCGTATCGGCGTCTCCTTCGCCAAGGGGATGGCCCAGGCCATGGGGGTCCCATCGGTAGGGGTACGGCAGACCGAGGCCCTGGGGTTGCCCGTGGCGGCGTGGTTTCCCGGCCGCGTGGCCTCTCTCGTCCACGACCGCCGCGACCTCCTCTACTTCGCGTGGGCCTTCCCCGGGAGGGCGGGGCGGGATGAATCCCTTCCCCTGGACCGGGTGCTGGAGAAGCTCCGGGAGGTCGCGGGCGAACTGTGTTTGGTGGGGTCCGGCGCGTTGCGCTTCCGCGCGGAGTTAGCGAGGGCACTCCCCGGCGTTTATATTCTGGGCGCCGAGTGGGCCTATCCCGGCGCGGGCGTCGTGGCGCAGCTCGGGTACAAACGCTTCCGCGACGGAGCGGAGGCCGACCCCAAGGCCCTCGAGCCCAATTACGTGCAGCCGCCGTTGGCCAAGGAGGGAAACTATGGGTAGGAAATGCGAGATCTGCGGCAAGAAGCCGGATTATGGGCACTCCGTTTCACACTCGGGGCGGAAATCGCGGCGCATCCGGGCCCCCAACCTCCAACGGATCCGTGTGGTCTACCAGGGGAGGCGTCAGCGGATGTGGGTTTGCACCCGGTGCCTCAAGGCGGGGAAAGTGCTGAAGGCTTGACAGCTACGCGCTTTCCTGCTATAAATGGGATTGCAAAAAGGGGGTG
>JAADIW010000162.1 GCA_013151115.1 Caldisericota bacterium | reverse complement strand
TAGGGGGCGGTCGCGGACTTTCCCTCCTATGTGGTTCTCCCATGAAATCCCGTTGTCGCGGAAGGGGTGGTGGTTCTCCGGAGGGACTCCCGCTTCGGCGACGCGAAGCGGTCACGCGAAGGGAGGTGTGTCGTGGGCAATCGGTTCTTATTCGCGGTGTGTTGGGCATTGTTGGCCGTCGTCAGCGTGGGTTGGGGACAGGGAGCGGAGTACGGGGACGCCCCGGAATACGACCCCGCGATCCTCGCCACCTCGGTCCTCTACACCGGTTTCGAGATATTGCCCTTTTTCCCCACCGTGGAGAACTTCGAGGGAGACGATTGGCTCATCGCCCACCTGAACCCCTTCTCGGGGGTCTTCCTGGGGCAAGTGGCCTCGTCCGAGGGGGAGCCGCTGGTCGTTGACAGGGACGATGACGACGGCCTCCTCACCCAGGAACTCGCGCCCGCCGAGACCCAAGGGGTAGAGCTGTTGGTGACCGTTCCCCCCGATTACACGCCCGGTACCCCCATCTACTTGAATGCGCTCTTCGACTGGTCCCAGAACGGCGCGTGGGCGGGCTCGGTCCGGGTCCAGGGCGTGGATGTCCCCGAGTGGGCGATCCGAAACCTGCGGTTAGATCGGCCCCCCTACAACTTGGTAGAACCCGGCGTCTACCGGATCGTGGTCGCGGTGACGGCGGGCAGGGGGGGCAACGTTTGGGCCAGGTTCACCGTGACCACCGAACCGGTGCCGATATCCCCGGAAACGGGCGAGTGGCACGGGCAGGGGCGGTTTCGGGTCGGTGAAACGGAAGACTGGATCGTCTCGGTCAAAACGGGCCATCGGGGCCTGGGCGTCCCCGAGGGCATCCCGTTGCCGCCTGTGTACCGTCCCGGATCCCGACAGACCCGTCCGGGACCGGCCTCCCAGCGGGTGGGGGATCCCCTCCCTCCCGCCGAACGGCATAGGAGGTCCAGGGAGATAAAGAAGGGAAACAACGGCGTGGGCAACGGGATAGATCCTCAGCCGCCCGGCAATCCCCCGTGTAATGACTGTGTGGGGACCGGCCCGGGCAATCCCGGGAACAAGGGCGGCCCCGAGGACAAGATCGCGGGTAAAGGCGGTGAGAAGGGGGAGTGCCCCGGGTGCGGGGAGAAGGGGAAGGGAGGAGGCGAAGGGAAAGGCAAGGGCAAGGGAGGAAGCAAGGAAGGCGGCGGCAAGGGAGACGAGGGCGACGGTAAAGGGAAAGGCAAGGGGAAGGGAAAGGGTTGAGTCCGTGCCCACGGGGTTTCACGGGTGGCTACCCCCGGACAGAAGGGGCAGGGGTATCCCTGCCCCTTGTCACATCCCGCTGGTCGATCGCGTTTTTTCCGCGGACCGGGGCCCGTGCCCCTCAGGGGGATGATCCCGCGTCCCCCGGGCCACATCCCCCCAGGCGGTGGCGCAGTGCCCTGAAGAACGCGACCGGATCGGGGTTCTCATCCGCCAGCGCCTCGAAAGGACAGGGATCGCCGGTCCGGCCCCGTATCCGCTCCACCACCCGTAGGGCCGCGAGGGGGATCCCCGCGGCCCGTAGTGCCCGGATCGCGGACCGCGAGGCCACGGCGGCGAAGACCTCGGCCACCCCCACGTAAATCAGGACCTTGGCCGCCGCCCCGCCCACCACCTTGTCGATGACCCGGGCCCCGGCCATCGCCTCCCCGAGGCGTTCGACCGCCGCGAGGAGGGGCCTGAGCCCGCCTTCGCGGGAGGAGAAGAGCTCCCTCCCCCCCTTCTCCACCAGCAGGCTTAGCCCCCGCGTGGCGAGCCGATCCAGCTCCTTTCGCACTTCTTCGCGCGGTATCTCACCCATCGTTGTTCCCCTCCGCTGGGGAAACCTGCCTTTTCCGGCGACCCAGGCCGTGGGATCCGATGGATCGGAAGAGACGCCCGAGGGGATCGAGGACGAGCTCGATGGCCCCGTAACGGCAGGCCTCGTGACAACACATGCACCGGATGCACGACCGCCGATCTATCCGGGCCGCCTCCCCGCGCAGGTTGACGGCGCCGACGGGGCACGCGCGCACGCAGGCGCCGCAGGACACACATCTTCCCCGGGTCACTACCGGCCGTGCCTGGAGATGGCCGACGATCCATCGGATGAGCGCGGGGGGTAGACGCCCCATGAACTCGCCCACGGCCGGGGGAAATCGGAATCCCTCGGGACGCACGGTCGCGATCCCCTCGCCCACGACCTCGATCTCCGCGGGATCCCCGATCCCCAGGCCCCGGGCGTGGGCGCTGCGGGTGGTACCGACCCCGAGGGGATCGAGCCCGATGATCATCTGGGCCACGGCGTCCACGGCCACCGCATCGGCTCCGGCGATCACGAGTCCCAGGTCCCGCGGCGTCCCGTTGGCCGGGCCCGCGCCCTCCATCGCCACCACCGCGTCCATCACCGTGAGGGCGGGGCGCGCCACCCGGAGGATATCCACGAGGACCCGGCAGAATTCGTCGGGTTCGGGGTGGTCGCCGTGGAGCCTTTTCCGCAACCCCGCGGGGATGATCCCGTAGAGGTTTTTCACCGCGCCGGTGAACCGGGTCAGGGCGTGGGTCTTGAGCTTGGGCAGGTCCACCACTACATCGGCCTCCAACACTGCCTTGGCGATATAGATCTTCTCCAACACGTCCCCGTCCACCCCGACCTCCACGAACCCCCGTTCCCGCAGGTTGATGAGCTCGACCCCCAATCGGTCGCATATCCTGCGATAGCCGGTGACCTCGAAGCTCTCGGAACCGTCCACGTCGTCTCCCACGGTGATGCGGGGCGTTATCTCCCGCAGGAGGGTGAGCACGGCCTCGGCGAACGCGGGATGGGTCACGATGGCGCGCTCGGGGGGAGAGGGGGGTGGAAGCAAATTCACCTTCACGAAGACCTTGGCCCCGCGGGGGACGAACCTCTCCGGCCCGCCGAGGAGGTCCAACGCCTGTGCCACCGCGGCCTTCAGGGATGCGGACTCGTATGTCTCCGCCCGCACCACCGCCACCCTTTCCCCGGCCACGAGGGGGAGTATATCCATCTTCCCCGATCCCATCGCCGTCCGACCGCGGCCATCGCCCACGGTCCCGCGCTAAAATGGGTCCATGCGTCGTGGGTCCTTGCCGGCCGCGGAGGAGCCTCTGTGAGCGTCGAATCCGGCACCGGGCGGATAGGGACGTTGGTGGACGGGGTATTCGCCATCGCCATGACCCTGTTGGTCCTGGAATTGATCCCCTCGGGATCCACGGAGGGGTCTCTCGCGAGCCTCATCGGGGCGTGGCCGAAGTTCTACGCCTACGCGATGGGCTTCCTGGTGCTAGGGATCTTCTGGGCCCTCCACCGCTCTATCTTCGGGCACATCCGCCGCTCGGACGAGATCCTGGTGTGGCTCAATATCCTGTTCCTGTTGTTCGTGGCCCTGATCCCCTTCTCCACCGCCATCTTGGGGCAGCGCCCTCCATCCAGGGGCGCCGTCGTCCTCTACGGCTCCAATATGATCGCCGTGTCGCTCCCGCTCGGGGGGATGTGGTGGTACGCCACCGGAGGCTCCCGTCTCGTCGCCCCGGACCTCGATCCCCGGCTCGTGCGCCACCGCAGGATGGCGTTCGCGCTGGTGCCCCTGGGATTCGCAGTGGGGGTGGGACTTTCCTTCGTCTCCACCGCGCTTTCCCTGGGGCTCTTCAGCCTGATGGCGGTCTTTTACATCGCCTCGAGCGCGTTATTGCGCCGCTATCGCGACGGGGAACATCTCACGGGATCCGGGCCATGACCTCCTTGGCGACCCTAGCGATATTTCCGGGGGTGAAGCCGAATCTCTCCATGACCTCGCTCCCCGGGGCGCTCGCCCCGTACCGCTCCACCGATATCACGGCCCCCTCGGTCCCCACGTAGCGCTCCCAGCCGAGGCGTACCCCGGCCTCGACCGCCACCCGGGCCCTCACCTCCGGCGGCAGGACCTCCCTCTTGTACCCGTCCGGTTGTGCTTCGAAGAGCTCCCACGAGGGCATGGCCACCACCCTGGGGTTTATCCCCTCCTCGGCGAGGATCTCGGCGGCCCGTAGGGCCACATGGATCTCGGAACCGGTGGCGATGATGATCACGTCCGGCGTCCCCTCCCTCGCCTGCCAGAGGACGTAGGCACCCTTGTGGAGCTCCACCTCGGAGGCGTAGCGGCCCCGATCCAAGACGGGGAGGTTCTGGCGGGTGAGGATCAACGCCGTGGGGCCATCGCGGGAAAGCGCCGCGATCCAGGCCTCGCGGACCTCGTTGGCATCGGAGGGCCTGATCACGACGAGCTCCGGTACCGCCCGCAGGGATGCGATCTGTTCCACCGGTTGGTGGGTGGGCCCGTCCTGGCCGATTCCCACCGAGTCATGGGTGAACACGTAGACCACCTTGCAGCCCATCATCGCCGCGAGGCGGATCGGCGGGCGCATGTAATCCGAGAAGACGAGGAAGGTCCCCACGAAGGGGATGAGCCCCCCGTGGCGGGCGATGCCGTTGGCGATCGCCCCCATGGCGTGTTCCCTGACGCCGAAGTGGATGTTGCGGCCGGAGTAGTCCCAGGGGCCACCCGCATCCCCTTGGACCCCGGCCGGCTTCTCCCCGGGGGCCTGGAAGTCCCCTTTCCCGGGTAGAACGGTGTGGACCGAGGGGTTGAGATCCGCCGAGCCCCCGATGAGTTCGGGGATCGCCTCCCCGAGGGCTTGTAAAACCGCCCCCGATGCCTTGCGGGTGGCGGTGCCCACCTCATCAGGGGGGAATTCCGGAAGCCCCCTATCCCAGCCCGCAGGGAGTTCGCCGCGCATCCTCCGCTCGAGCTCGGCGGCGAGCTCCGGGTACTCGGCACGGTAACGTGCGAAGCGTTCGGACCAATCCCTCTCCCACTTCTCTCCCCGCTCGACGGCGGCACGGAAGTGCGCGAGGACGTCGTCGGGCACGTAGAATTTGGGCTCGGTGGGCCATCCCAGGCGTTCCTTCGCGGCCCGGAGTTCCTCCTCCCCCAGCGGCGCCCCGTGGACCTTGTAGGTGCCCTGTTTGGTGGGGGCCCCGTACCCGATCACGGTGCGCACCGCGATGATCGAGGGCCTATCCCCGACCTCCTTGGCCCTCCGGATGGCGGCGTCGATTGCCTCGAGATCGTTCCCGTCCTCGACCCGCTGGGCATGCCACCCGTAGGCCTCGAACCGGGCGAGCACGTCCTCGGTGAACGCGAGATCGGTGGTCCCCGCGAGGGACACGCGGTTATCGTCGAAGAGGACGATCAACTTCCCGAGCTTCAAGTGTCCGGCCAGGGAGCAGGCCTCGGCGCAGACCCCCTCCATGAGATCCCCGTCCGAGGCGAGGACGTAGGTGTAATGGTCGACGATCGCGTGGCCGGGACGGTTGAAAACCGCGGCGAGGTGCGCCTCGGCGATGGCCATCCCCACCGCCATGGCGATCCCCTGTCCCAGAGGGCCGGTGGTCACCTCCACCCCCGGGGCGCAATCCGCCTCCGGATGGCCCGGGGTCTTGCTGCCCCACCGTCGGAAGCGCTTGAGCTCCTCCAGGGGGAGGTCGTAGCCCGTGAGGTGGAGCAGGGCGTAGAGCATCGCCGAACCGTGGCCCGCGGAAAGCACGAACCGGTCGCGATCGAACCATTTGGGATCCTTCGGGTTGTGTTTCAGGTGCCTCGCCCACAGCACATAGGCCATGGGGGCCGCCCCAAGCGGGAGGCCGGGGTGGCCGGAGTTCGCCTCCTGGATCATGTCCGCGGCCAGGAACCGGATCGCGTTCACACAACGCTCCTCGAGCGTGGTCTTCATCGCCATTCTTCCTCCCTTCGGAACACGGAGACGATTATAACCCCCAAGGGGACGTGGTGATGGCCGATGGGGAACGGAGCGGTCCACGATCCGCTTTTTGCACACGTTAACAACTCGCCCTTCCCCCCACCTGCGCCCCCAGAACACCGCGCGTCGGTGCCGCACTGCAGCGCGTAAAACTTGAGATCTAATCGCACATTTCTTAATATCAACGTGGAGGCTCCGATGGGGAAGATCGAAGTAACTTTCATAGAAGAGGAGATGGAGCAGTCGTACATCGACTACGCCATCTCGGTGATCCGCGGACGCGCTATCCCCGACGTCAGGGACGGCCTCAAGCCGGTCCAGCGCCGCATCCTTTACACCATGAAGGAACTCGGTCTCACGCCCGGTCGGCCACACAAGAAATCGGCCCGCATCGTGGGGGAGACCCTGGGTAAATACCACCCCCACGGGGATATGGCCGTCTACGAGGCCCTGGTCAACATGGCCCAACCGTTCTCCACCCGCTACCCGCTGGTGGACGGGCAGGGGAACTTCGGCTCCATCGACGGGGATGAGCCGGCGGCCATGCGTTACACCGAGGCCCGCCTTGCCCCCATCGCCATGGAGTTCTTCGAGGAGCTCGCGGAGGAAACGGTCGAATTCGTCCCCAACTTCGATGACTCCCTGAAGGAGCCGGAGGTCCTGCCGGCGAAGTTCCCCCATGTGCTCGCCAACGGTGCCTGGGGGATCTCGGTGGGGATGACGACACAGATCCCTCCTCACAACCTCCGCGAGCTCATCCGGGCGACCCTCTACGTGCTCGAGCACCCCGACGCCACCGTGGAGGAGTTGTTGCCGTTCCTCCCGGGGCCTGATTTCCCCACCGGGGGCCTGATCGTGGGGAGGGAGGGGATAAAGAAGGCTTATGAGACCGGACAGGGGCGCTTCCGGGTGCGTGCCCGTACCTTCGTGGACGGACACCGGATCGTGATCACCGAGATACCCTATCAAGTGCGCAAGGCCGCCATCCTCGAGTCCATCGCTGCCAAGGTCAAGTCCGGCGAGATCGAGGGGATCGCGGATCTCAGGGACGAGTCCGATCGCGAGGGGCTGAGGATCGTGGTGGAGCTCAAGAAGGGGGCGGACCCAAACGCCGTCCTCTACAAGCTCTTCAAGCTCACGCCCCTCGAGCGTACCTATTCCTGCCATTTCCTTGTGATCGTGGACGGCGCGCCCCGGGTCCTCCCCCTCCCCACTCTCCTGCGGATCTTCCTCGACTTCCGGCGCGGGGTGGTGGATCGCCGCACCCGCTATCGCCTACGCCAGGCCAAGGAGCGCGCCGAGATCCTGGAGGGCTTTCGCAAGGCCCTGGAACGGCTCGATGAGGTGGTGGAGATCGTGCGCTCCGCCAAGGATCCCGAGGAGGCGAAGGTCCTCCTGATGGCGGAGATCGGCCTCACGGATCGCCAGGCCGACGCCGTCCTCAAGATGCGCCTATCCCAGCTCACCCGGATGGAACGTCAGGCGGTCGAGAAGGAACTCGCCGAGCTCAAGGTGAAGATCGCCGAGTACGAGGCGATCCTGGCCGATCCCAAGAAGAGGGATCGGCTCATCCACGAGGAGCTCTCGCAGATCGCCGAGAGATACGGGGACGAGCGCCGCACCGAGATCGTGTCCGAGGCCGAGGAGGTGCTGGAGGAACCGATCGTCCCCCGCAGGGAGGTGATCGTCGCCGTCACCGCCAAGGGCTACGTCAACGTGACCGAACGCGGCGCCTTCCGGGCCCAGGGACGCGGCGGAAAGGGCGTGATCGGGATCCGCACGCGGGAGGGGGACTTCCTCCGGGTGATGGTCCCCGCCGACACCTACTGTGACCTCCTCCTCTTCACCGACATGGCCAAGGTGTTCAAACTCCCCTTGAGCCGGCTTCCCGTAGGCAACCGTGACTCCACGGGGAAGAACCTGCGCCAGTACCTGGAGATCGCCCAGGAGGAGGAGATCCGTGCCGCCCTGGCGGTGGAGGACTACGGACGGGGCCATTGCCTATTCGTCACCCGACGGGGGATCGTCAATCGCAACCGCCTCTCCGACTACGCCAATGCGCACTCCAAGGGGATCGTGGCCTACACCGCGGTGGACGCGGATCGGCTCGTGGAGGCCCTCGTCAGCCGGGGAAAGGGGGAGGTCCTCATCGCCACCTCGCAGGGCAAGGCCATCCGGTTCCGGGAAGAGGAGGTCCGCCTGACCCGGCGCCCCTCCAAAGGGGTGATCGGGATCCGTCTCGACGAGGGCGATTCGGTGGTGGGGATGGTGTGGTGGCCGACGGGATCGTTGCCGGAGCACCTCCTCTTCGTCACCGCCAACGGCTACGGGAAACGCATCGTGCCCGATGAGTTCCCCCTCCAGGGGCGCGGCGGCAAGGGGGTCATCGCCATCAAGCTGGACGAGGCCGCGGGGCCGTTGGTGGCGGTGGTCCCGGTGTCATCCGGGGCCGAGGCGCTCGTCTTCACCGCCAAGGGGAAGGTCATCCGCTTTCCCGTCGACGAGGTCTCCGTCTTCTCCCGCTATGCGCGGGGGGTGCGGTTGATGCGCCTCGGGGATGGGGACCGGGTGGCGTCGGTGGTGATCATCTGAAGGAGGGCCGATGGAGGTCGCGGCGCGGATCAAGCGGGACATCGAGCTCATCAGGAGGAACGCCGAGACCCTCCTCCCCGAGGAGGAGCTCGCCCGGAAGCTCGAGCGTTATTACCGGGAAGGCGTGCCCCTCCGGGTGAAGCTGGGGATCGACCCCTCGGCTCCGCAACTCACCCTGGGACACGCGGTGGTCCTGCGGAAGCTCCGACTTTTCCAGGACCTCGGCCACATCGCGGTCCTCGTGGTGGGCGATTTCACCCGCCGGATCGGCGACCCATCCGGGCGGGCCAAGACCCGGCCCCCGATGTCCCCGGAGGAGATCGAGCGTAACATGGCCTCCTACCGGGACCAGGCGTTCAAGATCCTGGATCCCGAAAGGACGGAGGTGCGCTACAACTCGGAGTGGTTGGGGAAGCTCACGTTCGAGGATGTGATCGTCCTCACCTCCAAGTACACCGTGGCGCGGATGTTGGAGCGGGACGACTTCAAGCGCCGCTTCGAGGAGGGCATCCCCATCACCATCATGGAGTTCCTGTATCCCCTGGCACAGGCATACGACTCCGTGGCCATCCGGGCCGACGTGGAGCTCGGGGGCTCGGACCAACGGTTCAACCTGCTGATCGGCCGGGAGATCCAGCGGGAGTACGGTCAAGAGCCCCAGGTGATCCTCACCATGCCGCTTCTCATCGGGACCGATGGGGTACACGCCATGTCCCAGTCCCGGGGGAATTACATCGGGATCGCGGAGGCCCCCGAGGAGCAGTTCGGGAAGGTCATGTCCCTGCCCGATGAGCTCATGCCCCAGTACTTCGCCCTCCTCACCGATGTCCCCTGGGACGAGGTGAAGGGCCTTCACCCCAAGGAGGCGAAGAAGCGACTCGCGTGGGAGATCGTGGCCCAGTTCCACGGGGAGGAGGCGGCCGACCGGGCCAAACTCCACTTCGAGCGCGTGTTCGAACAGGAAAAACCCCCGGAGGAGATGCCGGAGGTACGGATGCCCCCGGAGCTCGTGGACGAGGCGGGGACGGTGTGGATCATCGACCTCCTCTCCGCTTCGGGGCTCGTCTCCTCGCGCTCGGAGGCGCGACGGCTGGTGGAGCAGGGCGGGGTGTGGGTGAACGGGGAGAAGGTGGCCTCCCGGGACGCCAGGATCCCCCTTACGGAGCCCCTCGTCCTCCGGGTGGGGCGTCGTCGGTTCGCCAGGATCCTGCCGCCGTAACGGGTGCTATTCCCCGGGAAGGGCGCCACGATCTCCGGGGGCCCTTCCCGGGGGGAAGAAATCCCTCAACCATCGATATCCGGATCCCCCCTACAGGTAGAGCGTCCCCAGTAAAACAGGGGATTTGAGGCGGACCGGCAGTTGTGGGCGCTCTGGACCCCCGGGTTATCACAACATAACCCACTCGGCTCCATGTTGGAGCCCGGGGTTCCCGTGACCAGGGCACCGTGGTGGGTGTGGGGATGGGAGAGGTTCAGGACATGGCCGAGCTCGTGAGCCAGGTGGTAGTAGTTCACTTCGCCCTCCCGGCATGGGGGACAGGTTGGACACGTCGCGGGACAGTAGCCCGGGCAGGGGGAGGGGGTCTCCAGCTGCTGATCACAGGTGACCACCTTTGCCGCGGCAGTGCCGGATGAGAAGCAGGCCCCGCCGCCCCATGAGCAGGCGAATTCCATCCGTTCTACCACGAACACTTCCACCGCATCGACCACGTCCACTTCGCCCCGGAGGGAAGCCGCCTCGGCCTCGCTCTCCAATATCCGGTACGCGGGCCGATCGAGGTAGATGGGGCGGTTCACCGCGAACTTCACACACCGCACGCTCCCGCAGCGCTCCCAGAGCTCTACCGCCCGCTTCATGAGTTGGGGAAACGCCCTCCCGGTAGCGTTGGGGTCGGAGGAATCACGCCCGATGAACACCGGTTGGATGCGCAGGAACGCCGCCGGGGCGAGGGACCTGTTCCAGTCGAGCCTCACCCACAGAGAAAGGCGGATCGCTTCGATCACGCCCAGTATTGGGGAGGAGAGCCTCATCTCCAAGGAGGTGATCTCCGCGGTGGCTCGGCCTCCGGGCGCGGGCTGTAGTCCGTGGGGGAAGCGCATCGATAATCTCCCCCGCATCGTCTCCGTGCGAGGCGCGAACGCGTCCATTTCGCCCTCGGTGTGGCCTTTTATAAATCCCCTGCGTTCGTCCAGGAGCTCGTAGTGCAGGATCAAGATGAATTCCCCCGTGGCACGGCCGGTTTTTGGGTCGTAGGAAAGCGCTTCCTCTCGTCCCTCGAGCTTTAGGCCGAGGACCCCCGATGCTCCCTCGGCCGTGGGGATTCCCGCCGAGACGAGATTGAGCTCCATGAGGAAAAGGGATGGGCCTTCCGCGAAGGGGACCA
>JAADIW010000070.1 GCA_013151115.1 Caldisericota bacterium | reverse complement strand
GACCGGAGGACCAGGGGCCGGCAGCGGCCGACCCCTGGTCCTTTTCCCTCCGCGGATATCAGGCGCCGGGAGGGGGCTTTATGTGGCCCTCCCGCATGAGGATCTCCACCTCTTCCCGGGCGTACCGGATCATCCGCTCGGCCTGGCGCGCGAGCTCGTCCTCGGAGAGGATCCGCCGGGCCACCCCCTGCTCGATGGCCTTCAGCGCCACCGCCACCGCCTCGTTGATGTAGACCTCCCACTCGGCCATGGTGGGGACGATATAGTCCTCGCGGAGGCCCCTCTCCTCGGCCGTCCTGGCGATGGCCTCCGCCGCGGCGATGGTCATCTCATCGGTGATGGTGCGGGCGAACACGTCGAGGGTGCCCCGGAAGATCCCCGGGAACCCGAGGGAGTTGTTGATCTGGTTGGGGAAGTCCGAGCGCCCGGTGCCGATGATCCTCGCCCCCGCCTCCTCCGCCTCCCATGGCCAGATCTCGGGGATGGGGTTGGCGGTGGCGAACACGATCGCGTCCCTGTTCATCCGGGCGATCCATTCGGGCTTGATCGTCCCGGGTCCCGGCCTGGAGGCGGCGACGAGGACGTCGGAGCCCTCGAAGGCGTTGGCGGGACCCCCGGTCCGCCCCTCGGCGTTGGTCTCGCATGCGTACTTCCACTTGTAGGGATTCTCGTCCTTCTTGGCCTCGAGGTCCTCGCGCCCCTTGTGCATGATCCCCTTGGAATCCACCATGATGATGTTCCCCGGCGGGACCCCGTAGCCGATGAGGACCCGCACGAAGGCGATGTTGGCGGCGCCGGAACCGAACACGGTGTAGATGGCGCGGCGCGGGTCCTTGCCCACCACCTTGAGGGCGTTGATCACCCCCGCGAGCATGATGGCGGCCGTTCCCTGCTGGTCGTCGTGCCACACGGGTATCTCGAGCTCGGCCCGGAGCCTGTCCAAGACGTAAAAGCACTTGGGGGAGGAGATGTCCTCCAGGTTGATCCCCCCGAAGGCGGGGGCGATCCACTTCACCGCCTGGATGAGCTCGTCCGGGTCCTTGGTGGCGATGGTGACGGGGAAGGCGTCCACCCCGCCGAGGTACTTGAACAGGATCGCCTTCCCCTCCATCACCGGCAGGGCCGCCTCCGGCCCGATGTCGCCCAATCCCAGGACCCGGGTCCCGTCGGAGACCACGGCCACCATGTTCCCCTTGTTGGTGTACTCGAAGACCTTGTCGGGATCGGCCTCGATCTCGCGACAGGGCTGGGCCACCCCGGGGGTGTACCAGATCGCGAAATCATCGTAGCTCGTGATGGCACATTTGAGGGCTGTGCCGACCTTTCCCCGGTAGAAAGCGTGCCATGCCGGGGCCTTACGGGCCGGCTCCTTCGCCTTGGCGAGGAGCTCCTCCACCGTGGGCTTCCGTTCCTCCATTCATCCCTCCTTCGTCCGGGCGCGGATCTTCCTCAAGTTATCCTGGACCACCGCCCCGACCTCCGCGTAGAGGGAACGGCCGTGGGAGTCCATGGCCACCACCAGTGGCCCGAATCGCTCCACCTCGAAGACCCAGATCGCCTCGGGGATCCCGAGCTCCTCCAGGTAGTGGACCCCCCGCACCCCCTTTATCCGCTGGGCGGCCAACGCGCCGGCCCCGCCGGTGAAATGGCAGTACACCGCGCCCACCTCGGCGAGGGCCTTCAACGTCCTCTCACCCATTCCCCCCTTCCCGATGATCACCCGGGGCCTGAACGCCCGCAGGAACTCGGGTTCCAGCGATTCCATACGCATGGAGGTGGTGGGCCCGGCGGCGACCACCTCCCAGGCCTCCCCGCGTTTCCTCACCACGGGGCCGCAGTGGAACAGGACTAGTCCCTCCAGGGGAAACGGCGCCCCCCGTTCCAACAGCACCCTGTGGGCCTCGTCCCGAGCGGTAAAGAGCATCCCCGAGACGTAGATCACATCCCCCGTCTCAAGCTCGCGGACCCTCTCCTCCGCGATCGGCGTCTCAAATACTCTCTCCATGGTGGACCTCCGCGATCCGCGACGGGTGACGGGAACAGCCCGTCACGCGTTATGCGCCACCCGCTACGGTGATCTCGCCCTCCGACGAGATCCGCACGTGGGCGCGGCGATCGGCCCAGCACTGGACCACGATCCCCACGGGAAACGAGGCCGGGTGCCGGTGGGCGTACTCCACGTGCACCGCCAGCACGGTGGTCCTCCCCCCGAGGCCCATGGGGCCGATGCCGAGGGCGTTGATCGCCTCCTCCAGCTCCGTCTCCAGGGCCGCGACCTCGGGCTCGGGATGTCGCTCCCCCACCGGCCGCAATAGCGCCACCTTCCCGAGCTTCAGGGAGAGGTCGGCCCCGCCGCCGAGCCCCACCCCCACCACCGTGGGGGGACAAGGGAGCCCCCGGCAGTCCGCGATGTGCTCCACCACCGCCTCCACCACCCCGGGTATCCCCGCGGCCGGTGTGAGCATCACGAGCTTGCAGCAGTTCTCCGAGCCCCCGCCCTTGGGGAGGAGATGGACCTCGGCGGAGCCCCCGGGGACGATCTCCC
This sequence comes from Caldisericota bacterium, assembly GCA_013151115.1. Classification (GTDB taxonomy): domain Bacteria; phylum Bipolaricaulota; class Bipolaricaulia; order Bipolaricaulales; family Bipolaricaulaceae; genus UBA3571. The sequence goes on along the minus strand of JAADIW010000070.1, from coordinate 8,421 downwards.
AGGTCACGTGGGGGACGAAGCGTCCGGTGTTATCGCCGGGGTTCACTTTGGTGAAGGGGTGGACGGTGTTCGGCCGGAGCGGCACGTCCTCCGTTGCCCTCCGCACCGCCTCGGGGATCGCGGCCCGCAACTCTTCCAGGAACGGGAACCTCGTCCCCACACGCACGAAGAAGGTCTGGGTCCCGGTGTCCTGGCAGATGGGCACGCCCTTCTCCCGTGCCAGGGCCACGTTCTCCAGGATCGCCTCGAGCTGCACCCGGGCGGGGCCCTCCTCGCGGTCCCTCGCCCGCTCCAGGGCCCCGACCACGTCCGCGGGGAGCACCGTGGCCGCCCGCCGGAGCGCCTCCACCAGTTCACTCACGATGCGCTCCCTCATCTCCGCGATCCCCCATGTATCACCATCGCCCACCGCTCAACGCTTCCGTCCGAAGAGCTCCTCGACCTTGCGGCGGTATAGCTCGAGGTAGGTGGGCTTTTCCATGTCCACGAATTTGCCCACGATGAACTCCTCGCCCGGGACCACCTCGGCCTCCGCGGGGTCGACCCCGTGGCGGATCACCGCTTTCTCGGCGTAGTAACGCATCTCGTCCAGGGCCTCCCCCAAGCGGTTGCGGCGGCCGAAATTGGTGGGGCAGGGGGAGATGATCTCGATGAAGTTGAACCCCGGGTGCCGCAGCGCCTCCTTGATCGACTCCTTGAGGCGTCGGGCATGGAGGGTCGTCCAGCGCGCCACGTATGTGGCCCCGGCCGAGGCCGCGAGGTACACCAGGTTGAACGGGTGCTCGAAGTTCCCGTAGGGGGTGGTGGTGGTGCGGCCATCGACGGGGGTGGTGGGGCCCACCTGTCCGCCGGTCATCCCGTAGTTGAAGTTGTTGACGCAGAGCACGGTGATATCGATGTTCCGCCGGGCGGCGTGGATGAAGTGGTTCCCCCCGATGGCGAAGAGGTCCCCGTCGCCGGAGAAGACCACCACGTTCAACTCGGGCTTCGCGAGCTTCAACCCCGTGGCGAAGGGGATGGCACGGCCGTGGGTGGTGTGGTAGGAGTCCAGCCGCACGTACCCCGCGAACCGGCCCGCGCAGCCGATCCCCGAGACCACCGCCACCGAATCCGGATCGATCCCGAGCTCCTCCAGGGCGTAGAGGAAGGAGGAGAGCGCGATCCCCAGGCCACATCCCGAACACCAGATGTGGGGAAGACGATCGGTACGCAGGTACTTTTCCAACGGGTGCCGTACCCCGGGAACGACCTCCGGCTCGGGCTTGGGCTGCGGCCTCAGGACCGGCATCGGAGCACCTCCTCGATCCCGGCGAGGACCTCCTCCGGGGTGTGGATGCGGCCCCCGGCGTGGAACACGCCCCGCAGGGGGACCCGCCCGCCCGTGGCACGCTTCACCTCCCGGTAGATCTGGCCCAGGTTTATCTCCACCACCACGATGCCCCCTGCCCGCTCCGCCGCACGCCTTATCAGCTCGTCGGGGAACGGCCAGATGGTGATGAGCCGGAGTAGCCCCGCCTTGATCCCCTTCGCCCGGGCGAGCTCCACACCCCCCAGCGATACCCGCGCCGAGATCCCGTACGAGACCACCAGGACCTCCGCGTCGTCGGTCATGACCTCCTCGTACCAGGTGAACTCGTCCCGGAACCGGGTGATCTTTTCGCAAAGGCGCCGGACCAGCCGATCGTGCGCCTCGGCGTCCATGGCGGGATAGCCCCGCTCGTCGTGGGTCAACCCGGTGACGTGGATGCGATACCCGTCGCCGGCACAGGCCATGGGGGGTACGAGATCCTCGTCCGGCCTGTAGGGGAGGAACCCATCGGGGGGCACCGTGGGCCTCCGGCGCGGGGCGATGGGGACCTCCTCCGGGATCTCCACCCGTTCGTACATGTGCCCCACCACCTCGTCGGTCATGATGAGGACCGGGGACCGGAACCTCTCCGAAAGGGCGAACGCCTTGACGGTGAGGTCGAAGGACTCCTGCGGGGAGGCGGGGGAGAGGGCGATGATCTCGTAGTGGCCGTGGGAGCCCCACCGGGCCTGCATCATGTCTCCCTGGCCCACCAGGGTGGGAAGGCCGGTGGAGGGAGCACCTCGCTGGACATCGACCACCACGCACGGGGTCTCGGTCATCACGGCGAGGCCGATGTTCTCCATCATCAACGAAAAGCCCGGTCCGGAGGTGGCGGTCATCGCCTTCACCCCGCCCCACGCGGCCCCGATCACCGCCGCCATCGCCCCGAGTTCGTCCTCCATCTGGATGAACACCCCCTCGACCTGGGGCAGCCGGCGTGCCATCCGCTCCGCGATCTCCGACTGGGGCGTGATGGGGTAGGCGGCGAAGAAGGTACACCCAGCGGCGATGGCCCCCTCGGCGATGGCCTCGTCCCCGTTCATGAAGTGGACCCCGGAGAGGATCCGCCTCCCCGTGACGCGTGCCGCGTTACGTGTGGTTGGGTTATCGGCCATGGTCACCCTCCCTCTCTTCCTCCTCGAGCCAGACGGCGAACTCGGGACACACCGCCTCGCAGAACCGGCACATGACACAGGCGTCGGCGTCCACCACTTCGGGGGGATGGTACCCCTTGGCGTTGAAGTGCCCCGCTTGGGCCAGCACCCCCTTGGGGCAGAAGGTGTAACAGAAGCCGCATCCCTTGCAGGTGTCCTCCAATAGGTAGAGATACCCCTTGGGGACCGCCCACCGCTTGGCCCCCTCTTTGCCCGCGACGGGCGATGGGGGATGGGTGACCTTCTTTTCGTCCGTCTTTTTCGTATTCATAGTAGGTCAATCATCCTGGCCAGGACCCGCTTCCCCCGGTAATCGGGGAGGAGGATGGGGGCGCGGCGCCCCTCCGGGACCCCGGCGGCCCGGAGCTCCTCCACGAACCTCTCCACGTGGCCCAGGGTGATGGGGCCCGGCCTCGGACACTCCTCAGCGTAACGGGCGGCGGCGATCCCCGCCCGGCGCCCGAACACCAGGCAGTCCAGGGTGGAGTTCCCCATGAGGCGGTTCTTGCCGTGGACGCCGCCCGAGACCTCGCCGGCCACGAACAGCCCCGGGACGTTCGTCCTGCCCCAGGGGTCGGTCTCCACCCCGCCGTTCTGGTAGTGGAGGGTGGGGAAGACGAGGATCGGGTCCTTGCGCATGTCGATCCCGAAGCGCTTGTACATGCGGAACATCGCCGGGAGCCGCCGCTCGATGGTCCCCTCCCCGTGGATCTCCTCGATCATGGGGGAATCCAGCCATACCCCACGCATCCCCGTGGGGGTGACCACGCCCAGCTCCCGCTCGTAACACTCCCGGATGATGGCCGCCGCCTCCACATCCCGGGGCTCGAGGGGGTAGACGAAGCACTCCCCCTCCCGGTTGACCACCTGGGCCCCCAGGCCCCGGACCTTCTCGGTGATCAGAAGCCCCACGATCTGCTGGGGATAGGCGGCGCCGGTGGGGTGGTATTGCACGGTGTCCAGGTCCCGGAGCACCGCTCCGGCTCGGTAGGCCAGGACCAACCCGTCGGCGGTGGCCCCGTAGTGGTTGGTGGTGGGGAAGCCCCGGATGTGGAGCCTCCCAAACCCTCCGGTGGCCAGCACCACCGCCTTGGCCCGCACCACCTTGTACTCCCCGGTCTCCATGTTCCACAGGATCGCCCCGTTGACCCGGCCCTCGGGCGAGGTGAGGAGTTCCACCGCGGGATAGAACTCGAGGAGCATGAAGCCCCGGTTCCTGAACTCGTCCCGGATCACCCGGAGCTCCTCCATGCCGGTGTAGTCACGGGCGGCGTGCATCCGAGGCCGGGACGTTCCCCCGCCCCAGTCCTCCACGAACTCGCCGTTCTCGTCCCGGTCGAATAGGCACCCGAGCTCGGTGAGCCACTTCATGATGAACGGGGCGTCCTCCACCAGGGCCCGGAGCACCTCGGGCTTATTGGTGAAGTGGCCCCCGCCGTAGGCATCCAGGAAGTGGATCACCGGCGAGTCGTAGGGCTTGTCCGCCGCCTGGGTTCCCCCTTGGGCCATGACGGAATTGGAATCCCCGTGACGGAGCTTCGTGGCGAGGAGGACCCGGTCCGGGGGGATCCCCTCCTCGTTCGCCCACAGGGCCGCCATGGTGCCCGCGAGCCCCCCGCCCAGGATCAGGACCTCCACGTCGATGTCCACCGAGAGATCGAGGTCCCCCGGATCCACCACGGGGTAGGCCTCGAGGAGGTCCGCCACCTCGTTGGGAGCGATCTCACCCTTGTTGGGCCCCACGTTCAAGGGGCGCTTTCCGCCGGGGGCGTAATCGGGGTGGAAACGGAGGACCTCCTCCCTCTCCTCCATGGACATCGCCGGGGGTGGACCCTCCTCCATGCGCTTGGCCCGGGTGGCGTGGACCCGCTCGATGGACTCGAGCATGTACTCCGGATAGCCGCGCACCAGCTTCAATTCCTCCGCCATATCTATCCCTCTCCCCGCCCGTTACGCGTGACGCGCGACGCGTCACCGGATTTGAGGCCGCCCTTCTCCCGCTGTTCCTTCCGGTAGAGCTCCTCGATCTCCTCGCGGCCCAGGGACATGATCCGCTCGAACTCCTCGGCGTACTTCCCCGCCTCGACTTCCCGGACGCGCTCCTCCACGTGTTCCGGCACGGGGAGGCTTTTCCCGTAAAGCCTGCGGGCGAGTTGGGCCACGTGGTAGTGCACGATCTCCGCCGGACACCTTATGGAGCAGAGGCCGCACTGGATACAGTCGAAGGAGAGCTCCGTCACCGCCGCGAGATCCCCCCGCAGGGCGGCTTGGATGTAGTCCATCACCTCGAGCTCCTGGGGGCACGCCTTAGTACAGGTGTTGCAGGCCACACACCGGGCGAGCTCGGGGAAGTACCTGAGGAGCACGCTTCCCTCCGGCGGCTCCTTCTCCAGGTCGTAGGCGGGCTTCCCCGCAGGGGCGAAGGGGATCTGTACCAGGTACATCCCGTCCTCCACCCGGGTCTGGCACGCCAGGGCCGCCTTCAGGCGCCAGTCGCCCGCGACCCGGTACACCGTGGCACAAGCGCCGCAGAACCCGGCCCGGCATCCGGCCCCGCGCACGAAGCGGTAACCGGCGTACTCGATGGCCTGCATCAGGGTGATGTCCGCCGGGACCCGGTAGGCCTTGCCCATGATGTAGATGGTGACCCAGTGTTTTATATCGGCATCGTCGATCCCGGTGATCACCGCCTCGTTGGCCTCGCGGATCCGCTCCATGATCTCCTGGCCCATGATCTCAACCTCCCACGCGCTGTGAGAGCGCCGGCCGCGGGTCGATGGCCGCGTCCGCGAACCCCAGCTCCTCCTCCGGCACCCCCAATGCGAACGCGAGCAATTGCGTGAAGTAGAGGACCGGGATCCCGTGACGCGAGACATGTGACGCGTGACGGGCACCCGTTCCCCTTCCGTCCCCGGCCACGAGTTGGTGGCGTTCCAGGTTGTAGGTGCAGAGGGGACAGCTGGTCACGATGAGATCGGCGCCTCGGCGCGACGCGGCCCCCACGATCTCCGCGACCCGCTCCCGGGCGAGTCCGGGGTCGGCCACCGTCTGGTACGCCCCACAGCATTCCACCCTGTGGGGCGTATCCACCGCCTCCGCCCCCAGGTGCTCGAAGAGTAGCTCCATCGTCTCCGGCCGATCGGGGTCGTCGATCCCCACCCCCCGGGGTCGGAGCAACATGCAGCCGTAATAAGGCGCCACCCTGAGCCCGTATAGCGGCCGCTCCACCTTCGCCTCGACCGCCTCAAAGGTGATCTCATCGCGCAGGACCTGCAGGAGGTGGAGTACCTCCACCCCGCCGCGGTAATCGGGCTCCTCGTCCATGAAGGCGTTGATGCGCTGGAGCCGTTCGGGATCAGCGGAAACGAACTGAGCCGAGCGGCGCAGGGTGTTGTAGCACATGGCGCAGAGGGTCACCAGGCGGCCTTCCCCCATCTCCTGGACGCGCACGAAGTTCCGCACCGGGGCCACGTGCCGCATGAGGTCATCGGTGGAGAGGGAGTAGACGGTGCCACAGCAGTTCCACCGGGGGAGCTCCGCGAGTTCATACCCCAAGCGCTCCATGGCCGCCTGAGCCGCTCGCTCGAACCCCCGCGCTTGATCTTTGAGGGCACAACCCGGAAAGTATGGGATCCTCGTCATCTCCACCACCGCTTAAGGAGTTAATTTCCGCGTGGCCCCAACGAGGGCGATCTGGGGGACCCCCGGCGGGATGTCCCCCAAGCGGAGCCCCGTCTCGCCCCTGCGCAACGCGAACAACCTCAGGGCCTCCATCACCTTGGCGATGTCCACCCCCTTGGGACACCGCACCCCGCACGCGAGACACGAGGCACATACCCACGGAGACCGGGCCCCCAGCACCCGCCCGTCGCCCAACTGCAGGAGCCGCAGCACCTCCGCCGGGAGGAGGTCCATGCCCGAGGTGAACGGGCACCCCGCGGAGCACTTCCCGCACTGGTAACAGGCGAACACGTCCTCCCCCGAGAGCTCCTCCACCCGGCGCACGAAGTCCGGCTCCCGCGCGGGGATCCGCAACGTGCCGCTGTCTATTCGGTCAGCCATCGCGCCACCTCCGCCAGCGCCCGGGGGAGGGCGCGCTTCACCTCCGGGGAGAGCCCCTCCCCGAAGGCGGGATCCCCGGGGATCCCGATGGCCAGCACCTCCACTTCAGGGATTTCCTCCCCCGCGGCCGCCAGCGCTTCCAACGCCGCCCGGAGGCCGAGGCCGTGGGGGTAACCCGCCCGGGCCGGGAGGCCCCCCAACGGAACTCTCCTCACCTCGCCCGCCGGAAGCCAGGGTGCGGCGTCCACCACCAGCACCCGCCCGTACCCCACCATGGCCTCGGCCAGCCGGAAGCCACCGTGTACCCCCTCGATGAGCTCGACGTCGTCACGTGCGACGCGTGACACGCCGCCCGCCAGGTCCAACAGGCGGAGCAACGCGATCCCGACCCCGTCGTCGGTGCGGTAGGGGTTTCCCAGGGCGATAACCGCCCTAGCGGCTGATGCGTGCCTTGAGCTTCCCATCGCTCCCGTAGATCTCCACCGAGAGGGGCATCTCCCCCGGGAGGAAGTGCGTGGCGCACGCGAGGCACGGGTCGTAGGCCCTGAACGCCATCTCCACCCGGTTGAGAAGGGATTCGTCCCATACCCCGTCCTCCGCGAGGTGCTTGGCCATGGCCTTGACCGAGAGCCCGATCCCGGCGGCGTTGTGGGTGGTGGCCACGATCATGTTGGCGTACGCGACGAGCCCCTCGGAATCGAGCACGTAGTGGTGGAAGAGCGTCCCCCGAGCGGCCTCGATCACCCCGATCCCCTCCCCGGGGTCCTTCAGCTTCCCCCGGATCTCCTCCCCGGTGAGGGCCGGGTCCCGGGCTAGGGCCAGGGTCGCTTCCGCCGCCTGTATCAGTTCCACCAGTCGCGCCCAGTGGTAGGCGAAGGTAGCGTGGACGGGCTTCCCTCCGAAGAAGTCGAGGTAACGCTCGTACTCCTCCTGGGCCAGGGGCGTGGCCATGCGCTCGGCCACGTTGAGCCGTGCCAGGGGACCAACACGGTAGATCCCCGACCTCGCCCCGGGTTCGAGCCCCTTCCACCCGTACTCCCTGAGATACGGGAACTTCACGTAGGTCCAAGGCTCGACGTGTTCCTCGATGAGCGAGAGGGCCTCGGCCGCGGGGCCGCGGAAGATCTCCTCGCCTTCGGCAGAGACGATCCGCAGCGCCCCATCGTAGAAATTGGGGGCCATCTCCCCGTCCACGAGGCCCATGTAGTGGGTGGGGAAGTTCAACTCCTCGGCCAGGAGATACCCCTGGAAGGTGGGGTCGGGAAGGATCTTCTCGTGGAAAAGTTCCACCAGGTTCCCGGCGAGTTCGACCATGGCCGCCGCCCTCTCCTCCACGGCGGCCCGGTCTTCCTCGGAGAGCGGCTTGGCCACGCCCCCGGGGAGGGCGAACACGGGGTGAATCGCCTTGCCCCCGAGCCGCTCCAGGATCTTCTGAACCCCCGCCCGGACCCGCACCACCTTTTTCCCGAATTCGGGATACGCCTCCAGGATCCCCAGGATGTTGCGCTTGGCTTTCTCCGCGTCGGCCCCCAGGAGAAGGTCCGGCCCCCCGAGGAAGACCAGGTGGAGCAGGTGATCGGAAAAGATGTAGGCATTGTAGAAGAGCTCCCGTTGGAGCCGGGCGGGCTCGGGGACCTCGGCCCCGTAGCAGGCGTCGAGGCACTTGGCCGAGGCCAGGTGATGGGCCTCGGGGCAGACCCCGCAGATCCTCTCCGTGATCTGAGGCATCTCCTCCCCCCGGCGCCCGCGGCAGAAGAGCTCGAACCCCTTGAGCTCGGGAACCTGAAGGAATGCGTCGACGAGCTTTCCGGCATCGTCCAGGAGGAGGATGATCCTCCCGTGGCCCTCCAGTCT